>CAMNGG010000377.1 GCA_946537975.1 uncultured Treponema sp.
TTTAGCGGCGCAGCAGAATCAGAAGAGCTTCCTCCAAATACACTTTCAGATGAGCAGTATAAAACCTTCCTTGCTAATCTTGCAGAATATCCTCTGAACGTTCGTCTTGCCTTTGAAGACTTTATTGTTCAGGATGAATTTACAGATGACGCAGAATTTGAAATAATAGAAAAAATTCTCAATAAGGCTCCTGCCCGTCAGGTTGCCGGTATGCTTGAAAAGATGCTCGATACATCAATTCCTATTCCGCGCGACTTTGAACACAGAACTGCGGCTGAATATGAGGCTTATAAAAAATCACTTTCATATCAGCTTAGAAATAAAATTATTCCGGGAGTTCTGCTTGGACTTCTGCTTACAATTGTTGGCTGGGGACTTGTTAAGTTTACAGACTACTGCATCTACAGACCACTTAAGGCTAATTCTCTCTATAAACAGGGCTACGCTTTACTTCAGGCAGATGAATATCCTCAGGCAGAAATGCGATTTGAAGAAGCAGTTAAAAAGCGCATAAATAAAAAATGGTTCTTCAGATATGCCCGCGGTTACCGTGAGCATAAACAATATCAGCGGGCTGGAAAAATGTACCAGAATATTCTGCGCTACTTTAAGCACGATAAGATGGCAGGCCTTGAATATGCTGATATGGAATTGAATGATCTTGCAAATTATGAAAGGGCAGAAGAAATTGTACGCCGTGAAGTACTTGATTATCACATAAACGATGCAGACGGTATTTTAATGCTGGGTGATGTATTCCTGGAGTGGGGTACAGAAAAGGACCCGTCAAAGCTGGAGCTTGCCCGCGAACAGTATGCGACCCTTATACAGCTTTATAAACCGACAGATCTTTATATGTCACGTATGATGCGCTACTTTATCCGCACAGATAACCTGCGCGAAGTAATTCAGATGCAAAAAACATTTGAAAAGCGTGAAAAGTCTCTCGGCTCTGATGACTGGGCTGAGCTTTCCGGTTATCTTCTTGATAAGTACTATGGTGCCCTTGCTCCGTCCGAAGAATATCTTCGTTATGAAATCGAAGGCCTCCGGGGACTCCTGCTTCGTGCTGTTAAAACAAATCCGGATAATCCTATTGCTCAGTATAATCTTGCAAAGTACTTCCTCAAGACAAATGAAACAGCTTCTATTGAAGCAACCCTTCAGCGGGCTATTGAAAAGTTCAATACAGTTCCTTCAATGAAGAAACGAGACCTTTACAAATATATTGATTCTTACCGTCTTTTGGGTGAGCACTATATAGAAACAACTGATTATCTGCAGGCTCAGGAGCAGTTTGCAGAAGGTATTTCTCTCTTTACAACTGAACGTGATAATGCGGGCTTTGAAGGAACTCCAGCAATCGGTAAACTGTACGAGGATATGGGTGACATCAAGTATACCATTTCAGGTGATTATGATGATGCTCTTTTCAATTATAAGTATTCTGTAGAACTTGAAAACGACAGCCCGTCAATCAGATATCGAATCGGCTATATTCAGTATAAGAAAAAGAATTACATGGAAGCTCTTGGTGCCTTTATGAAGTCTGGAGATGGAAATGTAAAGGAAAGAAATCTTATGCTTGCCATGGGAAATACCCTTTATCTCCGTGGGGATGAATATGCGGCACAGGGATATTATGAACAGCTGCTGGATCAGCTGGATGATAAAATCGCGGAAAACGGACTTGTACTTCCTCAGGCAAACGTAAAGGATTATGACCTTGTAAATACTTATCTCTATGCATCAAATAATTATGGAGTAACTCTCTACAAGCTTGCAAAGCGAACCGGAAATTCTGCCCTTAATGCACAGGCTATGGTTCAGTTAAGCCAGTCTGTGCGTGCCTGGGATGCCCTTACCCGTAATCAGGATACAATGGTTCGCCTTGAAGGAAGTAATCTTGCTGAGCAGAATATCAAGTACATAACACATCCAATTCCGGAATTTGAACCTTCTATTTATACAGATATTTCTAAGACACTTCTTGATAATGAGCGTCTGTAAAGTTTTAAGGCAGAGAGTATGAGCAGCCAGAAAAATCCCATTTATGGAATTGTAGAAAGACAGCGCCTCAATGCAATTTTTAAGGAGCTCTTCAGAAAATCTATTCATATCTGTTCAAGCTTTGTTCCGCTTTTTCTTAAGCTTGCCTACTGGCCGGTAATTATCCTTCTTGTGCTGGCTCTGCTCTTTTATACCGTAAGTGAGCTTCTCCGCTCAAAAGGAATTGAACTTCCACTTATTTCAAAGGTAACAGAAATTGCTGCCCGTAAGCGGGATGAAAATCGTTTTGTGCTGGGACCTGTTACCCTTGTCTGTGGAATCCTTCTGGCCTCACTTCTCCTGCCATTAGATTGTGCCCGGGTAGGTATTTTTGCCCTGGCCTTTGGAGATGGTCTTGCAAGTCTTATGGGAAAACTCATAGGAAAAATTACTATTCCGGGTGCTCATGGAAAAACTGCGGCCGGCAGTCTTACCTGTTTTTTGGCAGTTTTTATTTCTACCTTTTGCTGCTGCGGAAATTGTTTACTCTCACTTATAATCGCTTTGTGTTCAATGTTTATAGAGATTCTTCCTCTCTCTGATTTTGATAATCTGATTATTCCGCCTGCGATAGGTTTTATTTTCTCATTGATGATTTAAAAATCTGTGTAAGTCGGCAGGCACAGCTTGCTTCTGAGGCATTCTTTTGATGAACCTAATCAATCCAGAGGTAATGCTTGTGAACTTCGTTGAGGTAGAGGTAAGTTCCGCTGCCAAGAAAAAGAGTTCCTGCAGCTAAGGTCAGAATATTATAGCAGTAAAAAGTAAGAGAATAACCAAGACACAGTAAAACAAAACCTATAGTCATAATCTGTTTGTATTCGTTTCTTCTGTTAGTGCAGAAAAGTGAAACAGCACTAACTGCACAGATCAAGGCACCGAAGGCCCGGATTGCTTTTACATAACCATAAGATATGCAGAAGTTTGGAAGAATTACTGAAGTGTTCAGAGGAATCAATTCTGCAAAGAACATAGAAATGATAATCAGAATTAAAGAGTTACGGTCTGTGTTCTGCTTGAAATCCTCGGTGCTCATTACAGTAGTTCCCATAAGGGCAAGTGGAGCCAGCAGTCTTGCAAAGAGATGAAAGTTACCGATTTTTAATAGGAAATGAGAAAAACTTCCGGAAAGGTTAAAAACTGGTACCATGAGACGTGTTGTGTCGCAAAGACAGGCAAAGAGAAAAATCAGAAAGAAAACCATGTCGGGCGCCTGGGTCTTTTCAAAGCTGTGATAGATTATGAGAGTGGTTACGCTTATGTAAGTCAGCAGAATGAAAATACCTGAATAAACACAAGCCGGATGATAGCGGAGCAAAAACTTCTGGGAAAGGTCTTTTGTGTAAACCTCCGGATTAATAATTCCATCAGAAAAAAACTTGTAGAGAGTGAAAAAGATTCCCAGCATTAGGCAGGCAACTGCAAGAATAAAGAAGATAAGTGTCATTCTGTTTCTGAATCTGATTGTCATATTTTAAAGATACAGTGAAGATAAATAATAGTAAAGAGTTTATTTTTTTTTCCGAAAATTTAATAGAGAAATCTTGGGAGGATTTTAAAATGAAGAAATCTTTTGTTTGCAGTCTGTTTTTAATTCTTGGACTTTCAGTTTTGTCTGCAGGTGATGTTGCAACCTTTGTTGATAAAGGCTTTTCACAGGATGGAAGATACTATGTATTTGGCCAGTATGGTAAGACTGACAAGAAATTTCAGGGCTGGGCAGAGCTCTATCAGGTAGATATTGCCGCTAATGATTATACTGATAATGGTGTTTTCAAAACAAAGCCTTCTGCAGTAACTGCTGACAAAAATGGCCGTGATGTTTTTGAAGCACTTGAAGGAAAAAGCTTCTATTATTTTAAGGATTTGAAGTGTGAGACCGCTAATATGGATCACGTGCTTTATATTCTTGATGATGTAAACAAAACAGGAACTGATGAAATTGTATTCAAAGATTTCCGCAGTGCAGACCTTGAGAATGCAGATGTTTATCATATCAGATTATATCCAACTGTAAACGGAAGCGGAAAAAATGCACGTTCCTCTTTCTATATTATCCTGGAAAAACGCGATGCAAATGGCGAAGTCCTTTTGAGTAAAAAAATCGGCAGCCCAAACATCAGCCGTAAGGGAGTTACAAATTACAAGATTGAAAGAATCTTCTGTGACAAATCAGAAAAAAATCTTATCTTTGTAATTGAAAAAATGCTGGAGGATGATACCGGAACTTCTATCAGATATATGGTAGAGGCAGCAAGCTTCTAAAAGCTGAAAAAAATAAAAAAAATTGAAAAAAGTTTAAAAAAAACTTCCTAAAATGATTAGGTTTTACATATATTATTATAGATATATTTTATCTGAATAATCATAAAAACTCGCAGACACGGCTCCTAAGAGCCGTGTTTTTTTTTAGGGGCGGTAGAGTTTTAAAGCCAGCCGCTCAAATACGAGGAGGTTTTATGAAAAACATTAAGGAAAGTAAAAGCTTTAGGGAGCTTCTGCTTCTGCTCTTTCAGACTTTTCTGCTGGTTACACTGACGCTCTTATGTGTGCTGCCTTTTTCCTGCAGAGTTTCTGAAGAAGGAATTATTTTTGTTGGAGGGGATTATGTTTGCCCTGTGCTGGAGGAGGTTCAGGTTCTTGATGAAAGTACCGTGACTATGACCTTTTCTGAAAAAATAAAGCTTAAGAGCTTTACGGTTTCTGAAAAAATAAAGGAGCTTTCGGACTCTTCTGAGCATTCTGATACACTGGAATTGTCGCCGGCTTTAAAGGCTGCCAGTGGTGGTTATGGCAGGGTAGAAACAGAAGGTTCCCTTTCTGAGGACGGCTGTACAGTAATTTATAAGGCCGTGGACTCTTATGAGGTTGGTAAGGCCTATGAGATTTTTGGAACTGTAGAAGACAAGGCCGGGAATTCTCTTACTTATTGTGTACCCTTCAGTGGTTTTAATTCCTGTGTACCACAGCTGATAATTACTGAGGTTCAGATAAAAGGAGCAAAGGGATCTCAGAATGGAAATCCGATTTTCAGAGGTGAGTTTGTTGAATTTCTTGCCTTGACAGATGGAAATCTTGCGGGCCTTGAACTTGTTGGAGGGGCAGACGGAGAAGCAAAGAAATATCTTTTTCCGCCAATGCCTGTAAGTAAGGGAGAGGTGTTTCTTGTGCATCTGAGAACTTCTGGTGACGGTTGTGTTAATGAACTTGAGGAGGATTTAAATGCTGCTACGGCTCCGCATTCAGCAAAAGGGATAAGAGACTTGTGGTCAGAGAATACTGCTGCCCGCTTAAATGATTCTTCGGATGTTATAATTCTTAGAAATTCAATTTCAGATAAGCTTCTGGATGCCTTTATGTATGCGGTAGAAGATGAAGTGGAGTGGAAAAAGGGAAGAAGTGAGCTTGCAAGGGCTGCGGTGGAAGCCGGCATATATTCTACAGGTGATATTTCAGAAGCGGTTTTGAATGTAAAAACTTCTCCGCTGAAATCCTTCTCAAGACTTGATGCAAATGATATCCGCTCTCTGGCTTTGAGCGGCCAGCCTTATGAGTATCCGGTGAGGGCGGCTGTTGATAACTGGGTGGTAAAGGAAACCTCTCCGGGAACGCTTTAAAAAGAACGTTTTTTGTGATACATTTTCCCGTATGGTAGAATTATTAGCTCCTGCGGGAAATATTGAATCTCTGGAAGCCGCTATTGGCGAAGGCGCGGACGCTGTTTATCTTGGTTTGCGCAGTTTTAATGCGCGAATGCGTACAACAAACTTTGCCTGGAATCAGTTTGAGGCAGCCGTAGAAAGCCTTCATAAAAAACAGAAGAAGGTCTATGTAACTGTAAATACAGTCTGCGAGGAGCGTGAAACTGAGCGCCTTTATCGTTTTCTCTCTTATCTGAATGAGATTGGTCCCGATGGTCTTATTGTTCAGGATTATGCCATTATGCGCATGGCTCAGGAATTCTTCCCAAAACTGGAGCTTCATGCTTCTACCCAGATGAATGTAGAAAGCAGTAATGCTGTTCGTCTTTTGCAGGGCTGCGGCGTAAAACGTATGGTGCTTGCCCGTGAGCTTGGTCTTGAAGAAATCAAAAAAATAAAAAGCGAGACTGGTGCTGAGCTTGAAGTATTTGTTCACGGTGCCTTGTGTGTAAGTGAAAGTGGCCTTTGTCTTTTTTCAAGCTTCCTTGGAGGAAAATCTGCTAACCGGGGTATGTGTACTCAGGCCTGCCGTCGTTTTTATACTGCCGAAGTTCCTGGTGGAGTTCGCCAGGGCTACTATTTTTCTCCCTGCGACCTTCAGCTCATAGATAAAATTCCAGACCTCATTGAAGCTGGCGTAGATTCCTTTAAGATTGAAGGCCGCATGAAGAGTGCAGAGTATGTTGGGAGTGTTGTTTCTGCCTACCGCTATGTAATTGATCACTATAAGGAAGATAAGAAGGGGGCAATAGCGGCCGGTAAGCGTATGCTTGCTTCAGATTTTGCCCGAAGTAAAACCTCTTACTGGTATGGTTTTAAATCACTTGAAGATGGTATGAACAATGCTGCCTCAGCAATTTTGAATCCTGACCAGGCTGGCGGAACCGGTATTTATCTTGGAAAGATTGCCGCAACAAAGGCTGCTCCAAAAGAGCTCGTTGCCGCAATTACAGAAACAATGAATGAGGATGTGCCTGCAGAACAGCGTCATATTCAGATGGCTTTGCTCAAGGGCGGCTCTTACGATCCGGATCCGGGAGATTCTATCCGTCTGCATAAAAAGGATGATACTGGACGTGTAAGCCACAAGGTTCATTCTGTAGAAGTAGAAGATAACGGAAACCGCTGGATTGATATTCCGGGCGGTTTTAGCCTTGGAGATGAAGTTTATCTGCTCCAGATTAAAGCTGATTCAAAACGCTATAACCGGGTACTCCCTAATGACCTTGGCCGTTACCGCAAGCAGCCTAAGGATGAAAGACTTCCAATTCTTGATCTTACTCCTGTTGCCAATAAGGAGCTTTCATATTTTCCTGAGGGAATCTATGCTCAGGTTTCTTCCGTTCAGGATGTCTTTGCTGTTCAGGGACTCAAGCCTGTTCGTGTGATTCTTGAATACAACAGCGAAACCTCTTACGACCTTCTGAATCATAAAACTGTTTTACCTTTTTCTAAAAAACAGCTCTTTATTTCTCTGGATCCTTTCTGCTCTGCTGCCCAGGAAGATAAGCTTAAGGAAGAACTCGATCGTCTTATTGCGGACGGTTATATAAACTTTGTAGCAAACAATATTGCTCATCTGCAGATGCTCAAGGGTACAAAGACCAATGTTATTGCGGGTCCTTACCTCTATACCTTTAACCGCTGGGCAGTAAGCTGGCTGGAAAATCAGAATGTAGGCGCCTTCATTATGCCTTATGAAAATTCCCGCCGTAATCTGGAAGCAACTTATGAACAGAATGTCCGTTCCCGCGTACTGGTTCCGGTTTTTGCTTACCCGGCGCTTTTCCGTATGCGCTTTAAGCTTCCTTCTGACTACGATTTTACCTACTTTGAAGATAAGGAAGATTCTGTGTTCAAAGTGAACTCTACTGCCGATGGTTCTTTTGTTATGCCGGAAGAGCCCTTCGCAATTACCGACAAAACAGATTTCATTACTTCATCGGGCTTTAAGCGTCTCCTTGTAGATTTCTCCAAAACAAAGGTTTCACGCAGTCAGATAAAAGCTATTACAACCTCCATGCTTAAGGGACAGCCGCTTCCCGGCGTTTCGCGTTTCAACTGGAAGGATGGATTCTACTCTCCTCAGCAGATGGAAGAATACCGCCTTTCAAACGAAAGAGCAGCAGAACGCAAGGCAGCAGCCGGCCGTAAAGGTTCTGGTAAACCTTCGGGAAGACCTTCAGGTAAACCAGGAAAAAAACGCCGTTAGCTTTAGAATACTGCCTCCTCTACCGGGACCTTTTCTGCTACAGGCACTTCGCAAGTCCCTTCTGTTTTTGTTTCTGAAGAGGCTTCGACAGCAGGAGCACCTTCGGCAGCAGGAGAGCTTTCATTTGTTTTTGCTTCTGGCTTTTCTTCTGATGTCTCCGTCTTTTTCATAGGCTTGTATTCAATGTGTTCCGCAACTACATAGATTCTGCTTGCAGTTTTACCATTGTTATCCTTCCAGGTATCCTGCTTAAGTCTGCCTACAACTCGTACTCCACGACCTTTTTTTGCTTTTTCTCCGCAGTAGTCGGCCATGTTTCCGTAAGCTTCAACATCAAAAAAAGATGCCTCATTAACATCTTCATTTTTTCTGTTTTTGTAGTAGCGGTTTACACCCATTGTAAAAATACATTTCTTAAAGCCAGGTGCAGGTTCTGAAAGCACAGCATCACGCACAAGGTTTCCTTCCAAAATTAAAGAATTTAACTGGTTCATATCTCAACCTCTTTTATAAAAAGTTTAAATGATGTCCGGCCGGGCAATCATTGTGCGGACTCAAAATCCTCACACATATAGAATTGTTTTGATATGCCATTTTTGACAAATTTTGAGAAAAAAAGTTTAAAAAAAGTGCAAAAAAGAGAAAAAAACTACTGAAAATTGCTTACAAGACGCAGCATATACAAAATTACGTATTCTGTAAGAGCTTTATCTTCTTTGATTTTCTGCATATTAGGAGTGTTTACCAGAGTTTTAGCAAGGTTTTCTACACGTTCCTTTGTAAAGGAAGTTGCAGAAAGAGTCTTTACTACACGTCTTGTATAATCCCGGATAAGGGAGTTTACATCCTCGGTGAGATTATTGTAGGCATCCTTGGAAATCATCTTATTCCACTGTTTTGTGAGATAATTTAATTCGCGGTCGATAGTTGAGCCTTCTGGGATAAGGTCTTTGGCAATTGCTTTTGCATTGGAAGCAAGAGCCTGAGTTTTTGTCTGCTTAGGTCCACTGTCTGCTTTTTTCTCTTCTTCCTCAAAAGGATTTTTTTCAAGAGCAGCAGTGGTTTTAGAGGTTGCCCGTTTTTTATCTTTGCTTCTTCCGTTGAAAAGACTGATAATCCAGGAAATAACAGGAAGTGTGTAGTAGAAGGGCAGTCGTGATTTAGCATTGGCAAAAATCTTCGAGTTCCTGAGCATAAGCAGATCACTGTAAGGCAGAAGCTTTCCGTCTACAAAAAGTCTGAAGCCATCTACATTATCTTCGTTTTCTTCATACGAAAGAATTGTCATAAAATTTGCATTTAAAAGTGAATAGAGAATTGGAGAATTCTTTTCTACAAGCTCATGCAGGCAGGCTTCGAATTCAGAAGCATTAGACATTTCCGGCAGACGCTCATAATCCATCATCACTTCGTACCAGTGGTCTTCCAGCTGCTTTTCAACAGAGTCATGCGCTTCGTTACAAAGTCTTACTACAACCTGTCCAACCTTTTTCTTGTAAACATAATAGCGGGTACCTGATTCAACTTTGAATACCAGCAGCTGAGGAAGCTCGTTCGCTTCTCCGTCAGTTGTCATTTTCTGAAGGAATTCCTTAAGGTCGTCTTCTGTGTACTGGCCGTAAAGAAGGCGGCCGTTCTGATCCTGGAACTTGAGAATCTGAGGCATAGAGAAAAAATACGGCGGCTTTGCAAGGGCAGTCTCCAGCTCTTTTATAGCCTCTGCACGCTTGTGTTCATTCTGGAACTTTTCTTTAAGATAAGAAGAGTGGGTTTCCAGAATTTGTACAGCCTGAAGAATGTTTGTGTCTTCTACCGTGCGGTCCTGAATTTTTTCAAAGTCCTGGCGGATATAGTAAAGAGCCTGATTCCAGATGTAGTAATCTTCGCCATCCTGAAATTCGGCAAACTGATAATTTTCTGTATCTACAAAGTGTGTATAAAAGTTCTTGATAGAAATCTCTTTTGTAGGATTTGTACTGCGCAGCTTTTTGAGAAAGTAGTCGTGGAATTCTTCTTTTTTGAGAATCTTTCGAACCTTCTGCTGGGCAGTATCCAGCAAAACCTTTATTGGTACACAGGCCGGAATAAGCATAGGAGCTAAATCACGGGCAAAGTCCAGAATGTAGAGAAGGGGAGATTTTGAATTATCCTTTTCAATTATGGCCGGAATATACTGACTTACAGCCTTGTGCTCAAGCACCTGATTAGGAAACTGCTTTGGTAAATCTGAAGCCAGGGGATAAGGAATAGAATCAGTCTTCATCATCTCCTTAAAAAGATTTGCATATTTTGCTGAAAGGAAGGTTATGGCAACAATAGTTTTTTTGCTATTATTATTTATGATTGCAACAAGATGTTTTTCAGAAAGCCCCTGAAGCTCTGCAGTTACAGTACCGCTTGGGTCTCCGAGATATTTTACAAGCTCGCTTTGTTCTTCTACGTGGTGCTCTGCATATTTTTTTACGTAAGCACAGAATTCCTTTAAATCAATAAAGGGAGATTTTTGTTTTTCTGCATAATATCTGATTATTGCACTTAAATTTGATGTTGTTGCCATAATACTGTTATTTTATACCATATATGCGTTTTTTTAAAGGATTTTTCAAGGTATAAAAGTATTCTTGTCATGCTGAACTTGTTTCAGCATCTTTATATATAGACCCCGAAACAAGTTCGGGGTGACAGTTTTTTTTCAAGTTCGGGGTGACAGTTTTTTTTCTTGACAGAAATCTTTTTCTGCGTTATATTTTACTACGTCAGACGTAGTACGACAGACGTTGCAACGACACACAAAGCAACGACAGCCGTAATATGCCGGACAAGGAGTCTGAATGACAGCAATCAGCAGTGATGTTATACGCGGTTATAACGACACAATGATTTTGTATTTACTCCGAAAAAAATCTTCCTACGGGTATGAAATTTCTAAGGACATTAAGGCCTTGTCCAAAGAAAAGTACATCATAAAGGAAACAACCCTTTATTCAGCCTTTACCCGCATGGAAAGTAACGGTTATGTGGAATCCTATTCCCAGGAAGCTGAGAATGGCAAACGAAGAACCTACTACCGCATTACCGATAAGGGTCGGAGTTATTACAAAGAAAAGTGTGAAGAATGGAACCTCACTAAAGAGGTTATAGAAAACTTTATATCGAAAGAGGCGTAGAAATGGAGACGATAAAAAATTATCTTGAATCAATGTTCCGCGGCTTGCCGCTCACAGACAAAGTAATGAAGGCAAAATCTGAACTTCTTCAGATGATGGAAGACAAATATACCGAGCTTATTCGCAGTGGTAAAACTGAAAATGAAGCAGTAGGAGAAGTAATTCAGAATTTTGGAAACCTTGAAGACCTTGCAGAGGATCTTGGAATTATGGATATTCTGCATGCAACAAAGTATTCAGAAGTGCAGCGCAGAAAGATTTCTTTTGAAGAGATTACAGAATTCCTTGGAAAGGAAAAGCAGGCAACAGCCTTCAGGGCAGCAGGAATTATGCTTTGTATTATCAGCGTAATTTTCCCGATTCTTTCAGATGCCGTGAGAATCAATGAAATATTTGGGATTACCCTTATGTTTGCAAGCATTGGAATTGGAGTTGTTCTTATGGTTCTTTCAGGAACCCTTACAGAGCAATGGCGCTATATCAAAAAGGAACCTTGCAGCATAGATGCGGTTACAATCGACTACCTTAAGAATAAAAACCGCGAGTTTATGCCTTCTTATGCAGTAATGCATGCAGTTGGAATTCTTTTGTGTATTCTCTGCTTTATACCGGCGGCAGTTTTTGATGAGATTGGCGGTCACTTCTGGGAAGAAATGTCTGGAGCAATGCTTTTTGTTTTTGTTGGTTTTGGAGTGTTTCTGATTGTTTTCTCAAATACTTTGAAAGGAAGTTTTTCACGGCTTTTGAGAATTAATGAAATTACAGAGTTTGAAGAATCAAGAGAAGATAAAATCAAAGGAATTAAAGACCCTAAGGCTCGTGCAGTAATGGCCTGTTACTGGCCTGTAGTTACCTGTATCTACCTTTGTGTAAGCTTCCTTACTTTTGCCTGGCATATTTCATGGATCATCTGGCCGATTGCTGCCGCTGTATTTACCTGCGTAGTTTCAATCACCAGGGCAAGGGAAGAAGAAAAGGCAAGTAAAAAATCAGATAAAAGAGCTTATCGTGAAGAATAGGCTGCAGGAGGAGTAAAAATGAAAAAGACAATATTGTTTATTATAATTGGAATTGTTACAGTTTTCTGTATCTGCTTTGGAACTGTAAAACATCTGGGAGGAGATAAGAATGTTTTCAACAAGGGCTTTCACATCTCCCTTAATGGCGATGAAGATACAGATGAAGTTGTGAACGGAAAATATGCCATCAGCGATAAGCTGGAAGCCTTTTCTTCAATAATGATTGATGCAAAAGTTATGTCCATCACAATTGCAGAAGGCTCGGAATTTTCGATTGAAGGTGCTTATAATAAAACCCACCTTAAGCCTATAATCAGTGTAAATGGTGGTAAGCTTGAGGTAAAACAGCAGGAAAGAAAACCTAAAATGAATACCGGAAGTCAGACCTGTAGGATAACCATTACCATTCCCAGTAATACTAAGCTTGATAAGCTGGATATTGACTGCAATGTTGGCGATATAAGATTACGCGAGCTTTCTGCAGGCGACATCAGTATTGATACAAATGTCGGCGAAATTGAAGTACGCAGGGTTTCTTTTGATAGTATTGACTGTACTTCCAATGTGGGCGAAATTTCTGTAGATCCGATAAATGATCTGGATGATTATGATATTACCGCTTCAACAGATGTTGGTGAAGTCCGCGTTGATGGCCATTCCTACAAGCGAAGTTATAATTCGCGCGGTAAAGGCTCCGGCAAAATCCGCATAGACACCAACGTCGGTGAGATTAATATAAAATAAGCCTGAACTCGTTTAGGTGTATATGTGAAAATGCTTCCGTGGAAAAACAAATTGAACCGTGTAAATAATGATTGGCTACTCCCGCTGAAAAATCCCCAAAGGTTGCGGGCGAGCCTCGTCGCTCCGCTCGTAACCACCGTCGAACCGGCGTTCCCGTATCGGCTCGATGCAACCTTGGGTCTTTTTCCGCTCCGTATCCAATCATTATAATTCCAGTCTTTTTCCACTCTGCATTTTCACATATACAAAAAATCTTCTTTTTATATTGTTCCACCTTTCCCACGGGAGCATTTTTTACATAAGCGCTTTAATGTCCAATTGTTGAAATAAACAGCAAATAAGATTAAAATAGATGTATGCTTATTTCAAATCGTGTTAAAAATCTGAATCCTTACGTTCCGGGCGAACAGCCTAAGGATCGTGTCTATATAAAGCTTAATGCAAATGAAAATCCTTATGCGCCTTCTCCAAAAGTTCAGAAGGCCGTTATGGATTTTGTTCAAAATCATCCTGAAAAGCTGGGCCTTTATCCTGACCCCGATTCTCTTGAACTCCATGCGGCAATTGCTGATATGCTCAATAAATGCGGCGGAGTTCTCTGCCGTGCACAGGTTAATGGTGACGAGGTTCAGCCTGCCCCGGAAGATAAAATCCCATTCACAGTAACTCCGGATATGATTTACACAGGTAACGGCAGCGACGAGGTTTTGTCTTTTGTTTTTTATGCTTTTTTTGATTCTTCTGCTAAATTCGTAATGCCTCAGTTTACCTACAGCTTTTATCCGGTTTATGCAGGCTTTTATAATATTCCAATGGATCAGGTTCCGCTTAAGGAAGACTGGTCGCTTGATGTTGATGAAATGCTGAGTCGTGCCGGTCGTAACGGTGGCGGAATAATTTTTGCAAATCCTAATGCGCCAACCTCTCTTGGCCTTACCCGTGAACAGGTGCGCCAGATGATTAAGAAGGCTTCGCCGGATGAGATTTTTATTGTGGACGAAGCCTATGTTGATTTTGGCGGCGAGTCCTGTATTCCACTCCTTGCTGAGTTTAAAAATCTTGTGATTGTAAGAACCTTCTCAAAGAGTCTTTGCGGCGCGGGCCAGAGACTTGGTTATATTGTTGCAAATCCGGAGCTGGTAAATATCGTAACAACAGTAAAGAACAGCGTAAATCACTTTCCGCTTGATGCAGTGGCTCAGGTAAGCGGAACTGCTGCCTGCCGTGACCTTCCTTATTATGTTGAGACTTCCCGTAAGGTTGCGGAAACACGCGATGATTTTTATAACTTTTTGAAGGAAAAAGGGTTTTATGTTCTGAAGAGCCAGACAAACTTTTTGTTCGCAAGACACCCGTCTATTGCTGGGGATGAATTGTATAAAAGTGTAAAGGAACACGGATATTTAATAAGACACTTTAATACACCTGGAATTGAAGAGTTTGTTAGAATAACTGTGGGTACTGCAGAACAGATGTCCGGCTTGAAAAAAATATTCGAGGAGATAATACAATAATAATTGCCACACGGATTCGAAACGTCTAACGACGTTTCATAAAAAAATAAAAAGATTTTGCGTTAGCAAAATCAAATCCGTGTGGTAATAAAGGATTAATTTATGAAACTGTTAGTTATTAGTGACTTACATGCACACAACGATGTGCTCGATAAAATGGACGAGATTTTCAAGCAGGCTGATGCCGTAATTTTTGGCGGAGATTTTGCAGAATGCTTTAAGCCGGAAACAGGTAAAAAAGCCCTGGAACGTCTCTGTAAAAAGCATGAAAATATTTTTGCCGTTCTTGGAAACTGCGATAACGAAGATTTTCTAGAAGATCTTGAAGATGCCGATATCAGCGTAGAAAAGGCTCTGGTATTTCACGAAGGCCTTGCTTTTGCGGGTAGCGGCGGCGGAACAAAGTTTACCGGTAAAACTGAATTTGAGCGCGAGGAAGATGAATGCCTTGCAGATTTTGATATCGTAAAAAACAGCGTAGAGCAGAGCGGCGATGGCAGTCTGTGGAAGAGCCTGATTCTTGTTAGTCATAATCCTCCGGTTGGAGAAAAAATTGACTCTTTTGACGGCGAACACCATGCGGGAAGCCAGAAGTTTACAGACTTTATTAAGGCTAACAAACCGCTTGCTGTAGTCTGCGGACATATTCACGAAGGAACAAATATTGAAAAAATCGGTGATACTGTAGTTATAAATCCTGGGTCTCTTGGTGAGGCTGGAACTTATGCCTGGCTGGATCTTGAAAAAGACGGCGATGGCTGGAAGGTAAAGAATACAGAGTTGTGTAAATTATAAGTCATTGCGAGGAGCCCGCAGGGCGACGTGGCAATCCAAGGAGGCGATGGTGAGAAAGAACTGTAAAAAAGCGATTTTTGTTTTATCCTCAATTTTGATGATGGCAGGCGGTTTTGCACAGTCTTCTTCTTTTTCACACATCAGCCTTGTTACCTTTAGAAATAATCTTACCTACACAATAGGAGAGGACACTCAGGCTTATACTGCCGAACGTGAGCTTGCTCCATTTTCAATAAATAAATTCGAAACAACTTATACCCTCTGGCATTCGGTGCGGGTAAAGGCTGAAAAAATCGGTTACAATTTTGCAAACCCTGGTCAGGCCGGCTCTAACGGAAAGCGGGGTGCAGCTCCAACTGATGATAATTATGCCCAGCCGGTTACTATGATTAACTGGTATGATGCGGTGGTCTGGTGTAACGCTTTGAGTGAGCTGCGCGCAAAGACTCCCTGCTATACTTACAATGGTGAGGTTATCCGCGATTCTGCTGATACAGCCGCCTGCGATTTGTGTGAATGTGACTGGGAGTGCAATGGTTACCGTTTACCAAGCGAAGCAGAGTGGGAGTATGCTGCCCGAAGAACCAGAATGGGCTTTCAGCGCGGCGACCTTATAAGCGGCCAGATTTCTGATGATGCAGAAGAAGGGCTTTTATATGCCTGGACAAGTGAAAATGCAGACGGTTCTCATAATGTAGGAACTGCGGGTCTTCCTTTTGAACCAGGTGAACAGACTTACCCCGCCAGTGGAAATGCAAATGCGGCCGGCCTTTATGATATGAGCGGAAATGTAATTGAGTTTTGCTGGGACTGGTTCGAAGACTATACTTCTGATAATCCGCATGGACCAAAAGTGGGCTTTGAACGCGTTAGCCGCGGCGGCAGCTGGTCCGAGTACACAATGTTCCTCTACGCCGGCGACCGCTACAGCTACGACCCTAACGAATGCTACAACTATATGGGCTTTAGAATCTGCTGTAGTGCACACTAAAGTCGGCAAGCACAGCTTGCCTCTGAGCCGTTCTTTCGATAATCCTAAAACGACCCTGTCGGCTCGTTTTTTAACGGATTTTCGATTTTAGGCTTATTTAAGCTTTCTTTCCTGCTTCTGCAGTTTCTTTGTTTCCGCTTTTACACGTCGGCGTTGTGAACGGTTCATTTTTTTAGCCTGACGGATTGCGCCTACGGTCTCGCGGTTGAAGTTGAGCATCCAGCTGCAGAGGAATACCGAAACAAGACAAATCACAGTCGCAATTAAAACCGGTACGTAGCCCGGCAGATCATCAAATGGCAGCTTAAAGTTCATGCCAAAGAAGCTGGTTACAAAGGTTGGAGCCATCATTACCAGGTTGATGATAGCAAGCTTTTTCATTACGACGTTCAGGTTGTTCGAGATTACAGAAGAGTAGGCATCCATTACGCCAAAAAGAATGTTGGAATAGGTGTCGGCCATTTCGATTGCCTGACGGTTATCAATTGTAACGCCTTCAACAAAATCAAGATCATCTTCATCAAACTTAATGAGTTTTGTGCTCTTCATTTTCATTAAAAGCAGGGAATTGCTCTTGAGAGAGGTTGTAAAATATACAAGGGATTTTTCGAGTCCCAGCATAAGAATGATTTCTTTGTTTTCTACCTCGAGTCTCATTTCGTTCTGAATACTGGTAGAACGACGGTTGATTTCCTTAAGGTAGCGGAGGAAGTTTAAGTTTGCACGATTTATGATGTGAACTATAAACGAAGGAAAATCATTAAGGCGTACATTGCGTACCCGGTTTGCTCCAAAGTCCTTGAGAACCTCACAGTCTGTCCAGCAGATAGTGATGATTGTTTTTCCCTTTATGAGAATACCAACCGGTCCTGTAAAATAAGGTGTTTCTGCTGTAGGGTCGTAAAAAGGAACCCGGACAATTGTAAGAATGTAACCAGAGTCACCGTCTTCGATTCGCGAAAGCTCATCCGGGTCAAGAATATCGAGGATGTGATCCTGTTCTATCTGATATTCTTCCTGCAGTAAAGTAGTTTCATCACGGGTAACGTTTCGTGCATCTACCCAGAGTGGAAGCTTTGTATTGATTTCTTCTTTTTTGGTCTTTGTAAACTGGCCGTCAATCTGCTGCCAATATGTAATCATGATTAACCTCTCATACTTTTGAGGCCTCTATGACTTTTGCGCGGGTAAATTTTTTAGAAGTGCTGAGTCAGGAGGCTGATTTTTTTGATTAGAAAACGTATGGGATAACTCGATCCACCGTCCATAAAGGCGCCTCCTGAATTAAAAGATATTTGTATTTTACTGCATTTTTTTAGAGCATTCAAGTGCGGTGATGTGTGGGGGCGGAGCCCCCGTTAGAAGGGGTAGTCCGTTCGCTATCGCTCACTACCGAGTTTCCTTCGGAAACTCGCGGCGCGAGGGGGAGACTTCCCCCTCCTGAAGGCTGAAAAATGAAGAAATTTTCACTTTTTTTTAAATTTTTTTCAAAATTTTTGTCAAAAATGGCATATCAAAACAACTCTATAGGTGGAGGTAAAAGATCTTGAGGCGAAAAATTTGTGCTTGTCTGAGAAGGATGAAAAAGGGTCTGGTGAGTGCCGGATGTATGCTTGCTTTTTGTTATTTTGTGGTTGCGCAGGGGGCGGTTTACAGCTGGGATTTTTCAGATTGTGAGATTAAGGACATCTTGTTTGCAATATCGGTGGACACGGGATTTTCAATTGTGCCTGATGACACTGTCAGTGGTAAGGGTGATTTGAAGTTTGCAGGCGGTGACTTTAATCTGGCTTTTGAGGCTTTTTTGAGGACTAACAGATTGTTTGTGAAAAAGGATGGCGGAGTGTGGACTGTAAGCAGGTGTCAGGTGTCTGTGGAAAATGGTTCTTATTTTCTGGAGGCTTACGATTTGACGCCGGTACAGATTGTGGAAAAGCTGTCTGAGGTGATGGATAAGGTTGTGACTTATGAGGCCTTGCCGTCGCAGAGGATTTCGGTTTGCTTTAGGGGAGTCGGTGAGGCTGTTCTAATGGATTGTCTTGCGAAGCGTTTTGGTGTTTATGGCTTTGAGCAGGATGAGGCTGGATATCATTTTGTGAAGAATTCTTCTGTGCAGAGGACTGGGGCTTTTTCCGGTCAGAGGACGGAAGCTCTTTCCGAGATGATGAAAATCGAAAGACTTGAAAATGGTTCGTTTTTTGTGGATGTAGAAGCGTGCAGGTTTTCGGAGGTTCTGGATTCTTTGTTTTCTCTTTGTTTGGATTATTCAGAGGATTCGAAGGTTAAGGGTGATTTGGCAAACTCCGCATATCAGGGGAAGAGTTTCTGTCTGCTTACTGATGCGGATTGTAAGATTCAGAGGTCTGTTTTTGTTGCTAAGAATTTTGAAGAAACTCTGAAGCTGCTCTGTGCTCAGTGCGCTCTGGATTTTGTGAAAGAAAACGGCATCTACTACATATTTGCAAGTGCGGACGTTCGTTCTGAGCTTGTGAGTGGAAAACGAAACTGGCGAAAATTCACTTTAAGCTTCACAAAACCTCAAGATTTTTTTGCCTTCATTTATAAACGCGTCGGTAAGCTTGAAATGCTTGCTTTGCCGGATGAGGCTTCCTTCCTTTGCCTGGCAAGTGAACAGGAGGCTGCGGCTATAGAGGCTTTAATTTGCGATGCTGATATTAAGCAGTCTGTTTATTTAGTGAACTTAAAATATCTTAAGCCGGCGGAGCTGCTTGAACACCTTCCTCCTTCGGTGGAGCGTTCTTCGCTCTTTCTGGCAGATGATTCTACACGCCTGTATTTTAAGGGAACGGAAGACGGCTACAAAGGTTTATGTGCTCAGCTTGAGCTTTGTGACAGACCGGCGGTGAGACTTAGTTATGATCTTTTAATTTTACAGTATGACGAAACTGTTCAGAATAACTGGGCTTCTTCCTTTGGTGCTAAAAGACTTAGCGCGGGAGACCGGAACGGAGTGTCTGCGGTGCTTGGCTCCGTTATGGGCTTTAATCTTAATGTTGTAACTTCTTTTGGTCTGACCTTTGCGGCTGAATTGCAGTCTTCGATTGAAGAGAGCAGAACTCGTGTTTATGCAGATACAAGTCTGCACGGGGTTTCTGGCCGTGAAATACATTTTCAAAATACTAATACCTATCGCTACCGCGATAACAATGTAGATCCCGAAACTGGTAAGCCTCTTTATTCCGGTGTTACCCGCGAAATTGCCTCTGGTATTAAGCTGGATGTTTTAGGCTGGGTTAGCGGGGAAGGAATGATTACCAGTAAGGTAACGGCATCTGTTTCAAGACAGGGAAATGATACTTCTGCGTCAACGGGGAATCCGCCGCCTACTTCCGAAAAGCTTGTTACAACTGAGGTTTGCGGGAAAAGTGGTGAGCCTGTAGTTTTAAGCGGGCTTGTTCAACGGGCCGAAAGTGAACAGGAAAAAAGAAGTCCGTTAATTTCAAAAATTCCTTTCCTGGGAAATTTATTTAAAAACAAAAATAAAAATCTTGAAAATATGCAGATGGTTATTTATCTGGTTCCTCACGTGTCTGTGGCAGAAGGTGGAGGGGGAAATAAAAAAGAAGCTGCTTTTGACGAAGGAGAAAATAATAACAGGGATTATTCCTGGGCTGAAGAGGGGCTTATGAAATTATTAGCTGATTATGAGAAGTCTCTGAAAAAAGAGTCTGCCTGTGAGGAGTGTGAAAGTGAATAAGGATTATTCTTTTAAGTTAACTCCGGCTTATTGCCTGTATAACGGTGCGGCAGTGCTTGAGCAGGAGGGGGCTTATATAAAGTTTCTCGTTGAAAATAAAAATGATGCTCTGCTTTGCGGAAGGCTTACACGTGCCTTCGAAAATCATGTTGCAAACATCAGGCGCTTTAAGGATTGCCCGGAAACATTTCAACGGCTGGTAAATATTCAGTTTGAAAAAGGAAACAGGGGCCAGTTAAAAAAATATATCCTGAAATTATACGGGGCTGAGAAGGAAAACCTTATTCAGATGCCGGAAGCAAAGCTATCTAAAGGGAAAGATAATGTAACGCAGAAGGATGAACAGAATTTTGCGGCGGTACTGCTTTTAGACAGCATATTAAATGAGGCCAGGCTGCGTAAGGCAACTGATATTCATATTGAAGATTGCCTTATCAAGCTTAGGGTGAACGGACAGCTTGAAAAAATGCTGGAGCTGCAGAAGGACAAAATAAAGGAGCTGATTCAACGTATAAAAATTCTTTCGGGTATGAATGTTATTGAAAACAGACGCTGCCAGGATGGGAGTTTTGTTTATGGAAATACAAAGCCTTTCTTTCTGCGGGTATCAACTATGGCTGCCATGGGAAAGAAGTTTGAAGGAGGAGAATCTGTTGTTATAAGAATTCTTGATACTTCAAGAATTCCTCTTTCGCTTGGTGAACTAGGTTTTAATTCTAATCAGCTGGAAAAACTGGCAGGAAAAAACGGTCTGGCTTTTCTTGCTAATGGACTTGTCCTTGTTTGTGGTGCTACTGGCTCCGGAAAATCAACTACGCTTGCGTCTATGCTTGTTGAAATTGAAAAACAGTCTTGTGGGAGCCTGAAGATAATCTCTCTGGAGGATCCGCCTGAATATATTATTCCAGGCATTACGCAGGTGAAGATTGATGAACAGCATGGTTTTTCAGAAGCCCTTAATCATCTTTTTCGACAGGATCCGGATGTAATTATGATTGGCGAAATCAGAGATGAAGAAAGTGCGGCTGCGGCTTTTCGTGCTTCCCTTACCGGGCATCTGGTTTTTGCAACCCTGCATTGCGGGAGTGTGGCAGAAGCAATTATCCGGTTAAAAAATCTTGGTATTGAAAAGAATTCCTTATGTCAGATTTTGCGTGGAGTAATTTGTCAGGAACTGAATTTTACGGGAGAAAAAATGAGGCTATATGCAGATGTAGCTGTACCAAAAGAAGATTTTGGAGAAAGAGCACTGACTATAGAGAAGCATGAAGAGCTTGAAAATCTGATGGAGCATTATACCAACTATGGAGAGATTCTAAGTGAAACTATGGCTTCTCTGAAAAAAGGAAAGCCAGTTCCGTTGTATAGAAGGAGGCAGAAAAATGCTGGAATTCACAAAGACGTTATATGAGCTTTTTGTTCTTCAAAAAATAAGTCTTTCCGAAAGCCTTATGATTATGAGTTCAAAGCCTAAAGCAGATGCGGTGAGTAAAACTGCCGCTTGTATTTATAAAGCACTTGAAACCGGGAGCACTTTTTCTAATGCCCTTAAGACCTGCAGTCCGCTTTCTTTTGATGAGGTTTATATCTCTTTTATCTGTATTGCGGAAAAAAATGGAGATTTGAAATCTGCCCTTTCTTACTTGAAACAGAAGCTGGAACGTCAGAAGAATTGCAGAAAAAAAATTGCCGAGGCTTCGGTTTATCCTGCTTTTGTAGTTTTACTTGCGGTTACAGCAAGCGTGTTTATTGGAGTGTATACGAAAACAGCAGATTATTTTCTTTTATTTGAATATGTTTCGGTTCTGCTTGTTGTCTGCCTGCTTATGTATTTTTTGATAGTTAAACTGCTTGGAGATAACTGTCTTTTCGAGGCTTTTTCTGCGGTCGGATTTCTTGTGAAAAGTGGAATTGAGCTTACGGAGGCGGTGGGCTGTGCAATTCAGATAGCGGGCCCCTCAACTAAAAACGGAAGATTATTTGAAAATGCCAGAATTAATCTGTCTTATGGAATGGACCTTCAGACTGCCTTTAATTGTTGTGATAAGAATTCCAGACTTTATGAAGCCTTTTATTATGCGGATATAGCTGGCAGTAAAAATGATTTGTTCGAAAAAATAGCTTCTAATCTTGATGCTGAAAAAGAAAGAATGAGAACAGTCTGTTTTTCATTAATTGAACCGCTTTTTATTGTGGTTACAGGAATCTTTATCCTGGCAATTTTAATGACCTTTTTTATGCCATTAATAAATGAAATTGGATTTATCTAAAAATATTCATCTAAAAATCTTTTCAAAAAAACTATATGGGGGAAATAAGAATGAAAACTAAAGTAAAAAAGACTATCAGCAAAATGTTAAGGAGGTTTTGTTATGAAGTCAAAAATCAAAGGGAAGCAGAAGGTTTTACCTACGTCGAAACTGTGGCTGTCATTGCAATCGGAGCGCTGCTTACAGCGGGAAGCCTACTCTCGGCATCGAAGGTCATTTCCGCCGCGCGAAAAACTTCTGCAAAAACACAAATCGAACAGTTTAGCAGTGCACTCCAAACCTACTTTCTTGATTGCGGAAGATTCCCGACCACAGAACAAGGACTTGCGGCTTTATGGGAAAAACCAGTTTTGTATCCGGTACCAGAAAACTGGGACGGACCATACCTTGACCGTAAGCCCGGCAATGATCCGTGGGGAACCGATTTTAAGTATCTCAGCGCTGAAAGTTCCATTATGCCGTCAGAGGTTCCTGAGAGCCTGCCCTTTGTACTTATCTCATACGGCCCCGATAGAAAGGAAGATGGAAGTGGAGGAGGAAAAGGAGGTTCCGATGATATCTGCTCATGGAAGTAAATTGCTGATAGGAGTCCTTTGTCTTTGTCTGATTGCTGTTACGGCCTTGTTCGGCGAGATGCTTGTGGAACGCAAAGCAAAAATCAGATTGCTGGAGAAAAAATATTCAGAAGCTCTTACAACTCTGGAGTTAAATAATTGCGAGGCGAAAAAATGAGGTTTCCCGAATTAATCTGCTTTTCACTTCTTCTTGCACTTTTTTCTTTCCTGTGCAGCAGTTTTCTTTTTCAGGTAAAAAGACTTAACTCTCATCTTGAAGAAATAAGAGCAGAAACAAACTCACTCATTTTTATTTCTCAGAGCTTTTGTAATACCTGTAAGGGAAAAGGTTTTAAATCACTTGAGGAATGGGAAGGTGTATGCAGTGCTTTATGGAAGCTTGAAAAAATCGAGTGGACAAGTAGTGAAGTAAAAAACTTTGATGAAGAAAAGAGCAGACTGATTCATGGAAGCTGGTCTGGACCTTATGGAAGTGGAGAAGTATATGCAAAAAAATAATGTCCTAAGAAAAAGGGATTATGAAAGATATGAAATAATGATTCCTTTTATATATACCTTTGGAAAACGCAAAGAAAAATTTTTATGCTCTGAACTTGAAAAAATGCACCCCTGCTTTTCTGATGAGTTTACCATAGATACTTCAATTAAAGGAATAACAAGAAAAGGCTTTTTTGAAGATGTATATGTAATGAATAAGCTTAAGCTTGCGGAATACGAAAGAAAAAGAAGTATTGCAGGTGCCGGCTTTTTTGCTGAAAAGGAATCTGACATAGCAAAGACAGGTCTTAATTTTCCCCGCAGAATTTTTGTAGAGAAAAGATTGAAGCTGACTGTATATGGAGTAATTTTTTGTTTGCTGCTGGGAATTACGGGAATTATATGCGGAAGTCTTGCCGGCAAAGCTCTTGTTTTTGCGGATGAAGTAATTCCTGTAAATGAAGAACTTGAAGCGAGTCAGTCAGAAAAGCAAAAAGATGATAAGAAACAGGTTCAGACTGTAAGACAGCTGGAAGAAAAAATCTTTTTGGCCGCAGCTGAGTCCGGTGGAAAAATCAGTAAGTTTGAATTATTCATGGAGAAGAAAAGAGAAGGCGATTTTGAAAACCTCAGGGCTTCTATTAAAGGGATCTTCCCGGAAAGCCTTGCTGATTATGGCGGAGATACTGTTCTTTATGAAAATGGAATTCCCTTTATGAATGTTTATTTTGAGAGCCCTCTTTTAGTATCGGACTTTAGTGAAAAGCAGATCAAAGCAATAGCTGCTGGTGGGGAGAGAGCTGAGATTTCTACTGTGCCTTTTACGGGGGCTTATACGGGTACTTTTCCGGGGGCTGCGACAGACAATCTTGATTTTAACAAAAAAGTCCGGGAGATAATCTTGAAACACAATTGTGTATTAAAAGAAGAAAAGCCTGCTCCTTATCATATTGAATTTTCTTCAAGTAAAAATGCAGGTGCAGAAACAAAAGAACTGCTCAATGAGCTTGCCGGTCTGCTTTCACAAAAAAAGCGCTCCTTAACTGCAATTTCAATTAATCAGAATGGAGAAAGAAGTTTACAGATAGCCTTGTCCATAGAAAATAAAAAAGATGTATCAGATTTTTATTCAGCTTTTGATTTGTCTTTGATTTCAGAAAATCTGGATTTGTTTATTGATGATATTAGTGAAAGAAAGAGAGAGAACCTTGCTTTAGAGAAGTTGAATCCAAAGACTTCTGAAAATATCAGTGGACCGGAGGACTCTGTCCGGAAAATTTCGTCACAGCAAAAAATCGGAGAAATAAAAAAATCAGATAAGATCAGTGTTATTTTTTATAAAAATGAAGAAGGAAGAATAGAACGAAGAATTCAAACTGCAGGGGAGGAAATATGAAAAAAATATTTATTTATGTAATTTTGCCTTTCATTTGTTTCAGCTTTTTTAGTTGTGCTTCAAAGCCCAGCTTTACAGGAAAAGGTGATTTGTGTGGCCTGGTAATTGATGAAAATAATACACCGGTGAAAGAAGCTGTAATCTATTGTCAGGCCGCAGATGAGAAAAAGCTTCTTGTTCATCCCAAGCCTGTGCTTACAAATGAAAGCGGACTTTTTGTTTTTTATGGCTTGCCGTCGGGAGATTATATTCTTTCTGGCGAAAAAAATAATTTTTTGAAAATAGAGCCTGTCTTTTATTCCTTTAATGACCGCACAAAAATAATTTGTATTCAGACTAAAAGCTTTAAGGCGGCTGTATTAAATGCAGAAGAATTGCTTTGCATGGGCCAGGCGGAGGAGGCAGGGGAGTTGCTTCGGGGAATAGTTTGTGAGCCTGATTCTGCAGAAGCGCTTTATATTCAATCCTATTTATTTTACACAGAAAAAAATGAGGCCGCAAAAGAAAAATTAATTTCAGTTTTAAGAAATCAGCATTCGACGAAAAATCCTTTCTTTGCTGAATATGCTGAAAAACTTGAGGAGGTAAATAATGAGTAAAAGGATGTTATTTTCAATAAGACGTTTATTTCGATTTTTTGCTGTTTCAGTTTTGTTTTTAATTTCAGCGTGTAAAACCTATTCTCTGGATTCAATTCCTTATGTGATGACAGGTGAGTTTGTAATGGAAGAAAATGCGGTAGATTATTCTATTTGTGGAGTTGATATCTTCCTGTTAAACAAAAGTGAAAAAGCAATTAAAAATATTAATCTTGTTTTCTTTTTGTTTGATCAGGATGGGGAGCCTGCTTATGAATGTCGGAATAAAATTTCTCTGGAAATCGAAAGGAAAATTTCAGCAGGAGAAAAAGTTTCCTTTTGTGTAAGTCTTGATAATTATATGAACTCAATACCATCAAATTTACTCCTGGTTGATTATTTATATCTGGCAAAGATTGAATATGAAGATGGAAGCTGTTGGGAAGATCCTTATGGTTTGACGGCGTTTAAGTGATATATGCGGGGAGGTTTTTATGAAAAAAAATCTATTTTTTCTGATTTTAAGCTGCCTGTTTTATATCAGCTGTATGAATCAGACTGAGAAAGTCCAGGTTGCTGAGAAAAATAAAAAGAAGACTCTTACCCTTATGGTTTACATGGCGGCCGATAACGACCTGGAGCCTTATGCGCTTTCAAATCTCCGGGCTATGGAGCGGGCGGTATCACATGGAATGAACGTGCTTGTGCTTTTGGACCGGGCTGAAGGCTACGACGAAACTTACGGAAACTGGACTGACACAAGGCTTTTTGAAGTTATTCATGATGAGGGGAGTGCAAACGGGCTGAAATCAAAAAGAATTGCCTGCCCGACTCTGGGGCTTACTGCTTCAGAAAATACTGAACTAGATATGGCCCAGCCTTCGGTGCTCAAGGGTTTTATTGAATTCTGCAAAGGCTCCTATACGGCAGAAAACTATGCGCTTGTAATCTGGGGGCACGGAAGTGGCTGGAAAGCTTTTGCGGTAGATGACAGGACTGATTCTTATATGAGCGTAAAGAATCTTGGAGCGGCCGTGCGGGGGCAGGAGCTCAGTGTAATCGGTTTTGATACCTGCTTTGGCGGTGTGCTGGAAAATCTTTATGAACTCAAGGATTGTGCAGATTATGCGGTTGCCTGTCCGGGTGTAACTCCGAGCACAGGCTGGGATTATAAGAGGCTGCTGGAAAAGCTTTCGAACCTTTGCGGCGAGGGCGCCAGGGAGTCCTGGAATGCTGATTCGCGGGAGCTTGCCCTTGCAATGGCAGAAAGCTCTGCTGTGCAAACCGGAGTTTTTGATTGCGGCAGACTGAGGGAGGTCTTCAGTGCTTTCGAAGCTTTTTCTCATGCACTTTCAGATACAGTTACAGATTCACAAAGCCGGAGCAGCATGCTTACACAGCTTCTTGGCATAAGAAACTACAGCTACACACAGAACCCCTGCGACCTTTATCTTGATATTCCTTCTACTGCCAGCTTTTACAGTTCTTCGGCGGATGCGGCCCTAGCAGAAAAGGCGAGGCTTCTTAAGCAGACGGTTGAGCAGGCAAGCCTTACAGTGGAGACTCAGAGGTGCGGAATTGGAGTGCACCTGATTCCAAAGAGTTCTTCAGGCGCACTGGAATCAACGCACGCATCAGATTATGTAAAGGATTTACAGCGAACGGATCAGTCTGCCTTTATAAAAGAAAGTTCATGGTGGGTTCCGACAAAAGACAGAAATTCAGAAAGTCTTTTAGATAAATTATTTTATACAGTTTACTGAAAAGGGAGGAGAATATGAAAAAAATAAGTACTTTTTTAATGCTGATATTGCTTTGTTTTTACGTAATGGGTGGAGAGTATCACGATATTCAGCAGATAACTTCACAGGAAGAATATAAGTATGTTACAGGCCAGTATAATAATGGTTCGGGAAATAACAGCAGCAATGATGATGATGACGATGATGATGAAGAAGATCCTGTGGATCCGGATGAACCCGCTGACCCGCCGGCTGATCCTCCTGCAAATCCGCCGGCCGGTGACAGTAATGGCAACGGTGGAAATGGAGGCAACAGTGGCAGCGGAGGCTCTGGCGGTAACGGCGGAAGCAGCAGTGGAGGGAATTCTTCACAGGATGAAGAAATCAAAAGACTTGAAAAGCAGATAGCAAAGCTTGAAGAAGAACTAAAAAAAACAACAACTCACGATAAGACTCCTGCCGCTACACGTGCTAAACAGCAAACAAAGGAAGCTCTGGAGAAGCAGCTTGCAGACAAAAAGAAAAAGCTTGAAGAAGATCAGACAGAAAATCAGGGAGAAATAGAAGAAGAGCTTGCGGAAGAAAATTCAGAAACCGGCGGCGATCCTGTAAGACTAACAGTCGGTAGTTATGAGCAGTCAGAAAGTGATATCATAATTACTGGAGTGCAGGGCTTTGAAATTACGAGAAAATATAATTCAGAAAATAAAGTTACTTCAAGCTTAGGATACGGCTGGACTACAAATCTTGACCAGAGAATAATTCTTGGAGTGAGTGCTGTTGCCCAGGGGCAATATGAAGCCCTTACAGAATATCTGAACCAGCTTAATCAGAATATAACAGCTTTTGAAACAGAGATTTTACAGGGTTACAATGTACAGAGCCTTGAAACGGGAGAAGCAGAAATTATTTCGAGCCTTGAAAAATGTCTCGAAATTGAAGAAGAAGCAAAGAAGCTTCCGATTTCGTCAGAACTTGCAGAAAGGGCTCATGCAAAGGCAGAAGAAAACCGGGCAGCTCTGGAGGCTTTCAGGGAGGCACTTTCTCTTCTTGGCCAGCTTCGTGCTGATTATGAAACAAAGCGTCAGGAGGCAGAGAACTTATATATAAACGAAGTTCTTCCTTCGATAGAACGGCATAATCGTAATTCAAAAGTTCTATTTAATGGAATGCGGGAAGATTACGACCAGACGGGAAGAAATACAGTCATTATAATTGATGAAAACGGCTATCCGCATCTTCTTTTTGAAAGCGTGACAGGAAATGGAATCTGGGAAAAAGAAGGGGATGATAAGCTGTTGCGCTGTGAAGCTTCGGGCTCGGGGTATCAGGTTACTTGTGTTGACGGCCGGATTCAGATTTATGATGAAAATGGTTTTTTAATCAAAATTACAGACAGAAACGGGAACTTCATCCATATAAAGAGAGATGGAAATGGAAAAATATCTGAACTGGAAACTTCCTTTGGGGAAAAATATAACTTTGAATACAATGGA
>CAMNGG010000378.1 GCA_946537975.1 uncultured Treponema sp.
CAGATTGACGGTGCCAGCCGCTGGCAGCAGTTCATCCACATCACCTTCCCTCTTGTAATGTACCAGTTGAAACCGGCACTCATCATGCAGTTTGCAGGAAACATAAATAACTTCGGTGCAGTTTTCTTCCTTACAGGTGGCGGACCAAACCTCATGTTCGGAACAAACAACCTTACAATTTCAACTCAGGCTGGTTCTACAGACCTCCTGATTTCATGGATTTACAAACTCACTATGAACACACCAAACCAGTATCAGCTTGCTTCTGTACTTTCTATTCTGGTATTTATCGTGCTCGTACCGTTTGCTTTGTACAACTTTACCCACACTAAAGCATTCAAGGATGGTGAACTATAATGAAAGAAAAAATCAAAAGACAAAACAGAGTTTCAGTTTCTGTAATTCTGCTCACAATCATTCTTATGATTCAGGTTATCCTGGTTTTGTATCCTCTGGCTTTTACCGTCAGTGCTTCTTTCTCCGATTCGAACTCTCTGGCTTCTACAAGCATTGTACCTTTTAAGCACAAGTTTTCAGTTTTCCAATACCAGCGTTTGTTTACACAGACAAACTATTTCCACTGGTATCTGAACACCCTGATTATTGCAAGCTCAAATATGGTTATAACTGTCTTTGTATGCAGTCTTTGTGGTTACATCTTCAGCCGCTTTACCTTCCCTTTCCGTAAGCCGATTATGGCATCTATGATTATCCTTCAGATGTTTCCAAGCTTTATCGGAATGATTGCTACTTATGTAATTCTCTGGAAGCTTAATGCTCTGAATACACTGTGGGGACTTGTACTTGTTTATTCAGCAGGAAGCATACCTTTTAATTCCTGGCTTATGAAGGGCTACTTCGATACAATTCCTCACGATATTGCAGAAGCGGCTTACATTGATGGAGCAACACCTCTTGGAGCCTTCTTAAGAGTTGTCGTACCGGCTGCAAAACCGCAGATTATTTTCCTTGCGCTTACCAGCTTTACAGGCCCCTGGATGGACTTCATCTTCCCTCGCCTTGTTCTCCGAACCGACAGCAAGAAAACTCTGGCCGTAGGTCTTTATGAAATGATTAATGGACGCGCCGCAGATCACTTTACAATGTTTGCTGCAGGTGCTCTTCTGGTTGCCATTCCATTTACTATTCTTTTTGTACTCGGTCAAAAATCACTCCTCCAGTCTCTTGCCACGACTGGTGGTAAAGAATAAACTCTCTCTCCAATGGCTAAACTTATGGTAAAACACACAGGAATTTCAAAAAGTATTTTCATTTTCCTTATGCTTGCCTTTCTGGCAGGCATAAGCGGCTGCAAAAAAGACACCACAAATAAAAGTGCAGCCGCTTCTTCTGTAAAGAACTCCGTCCTGCCCCATCCACAGGGCGGAGTTTATTACAGTCTTTTTGTCCGTTCCTTTGCAGACAGCGACGGAAACGGCACAGGCGATTTTGACGGAATCACAGAGCAGCTGGATTATCTTTATGAGCTTGGAATCCGAGGCTTATGGCTTCTCCCAATCTTCCCTTCGCCTTCCTATCACGGCTATGATGTAGACGATTATTATGCAGTAAATCCTGATTACGGCACTATGCAGGATTTTGAAGAACTGCTCGCTGCCTGCCGCCAACGGGGAATTTCCGTAATGCTCGACATTACTTTTAATCATTCTTCTTCTACTAATAAATGGTTTACAGCTTCGAAAAATCCAGAGGACCCTCATAGAGCCTGGTATCACTGGATTTCTGAAAATCCGGAAAATTCTATGACCGACCATGCTTCAAAATATAACCTGAATGCAAATATCTGGGGGCATAAGCTCTGGAACAAAGTGGGAAACGGATATTATGCCGGTGAATTTTTTGATGGCATGCCGGACTTTAACCTTGACTGCCCTGAATTGCGGGAAGAACTTAAGAACGTCCTTTCTTTCTGGATGGATAAGGGAGTAAGCGGTTTCCGTTTTGATGCCGCCGGCCACATATATGACAAAATCAAAATGCCCGCCGGCTTTGACGAATCAAGCAAAGCCTCGGCTTCCTTCTGGAAAGAAATAATTGATTTTACAAAATCAAAAAATGTCCTCACATACAGTGTTGCAGAAGTCTGGGACACTACAAGTATTCGTGCACAGGCCCTGGCCGGTCTCGACTCTGTATTTCATTTTGATTTAGGTGACAATTACATTTTGAATACCATCAAAAATCAGAGCGCAGGCAACAACAATCTTGCTCATATAATTGCGAATGATTTTGCAGCCTACAGAAAGTACAATGATAACTTTATTGACGCCCCCTTCCTTACCAATCATGACCAGGCCCGTCTGGCAGGAAATCTTAAGGGGGATATACCATCCCTAAAACTTGCAGCAGGCATGTATCTGCTCACCCCTGGCATTCCCTTTGTTTACTATGGCGAAGAGCTTGGCATGATGAGCGGCACAAAGGATGAAACAAAAAGAACTCCTTTCTTATGGAGTGGAATGGATTCTAAGAAAAAGCCTTCTTATCAAACATGCTGGGCAGCTCAGGCAGACTGCATTTACAATAAAAAGACTCCTGGTCTTGATTCTCAAAAAAAAGACAAGGACTCTTTATACAACTATTACAAAAAACTCATAAACTTCAGAAACAGCTGTAAGGCCTTTAGCCCGGATGCAGAACTTATTCCTCTGGATACAGGTAACACTGCCCTTTCTTCCTGGATTGTAAAGAAGGGAGAAGAACAGGCTCTTGTTATTCACAATGTAAGCGGAAACTCAACTACCCTTACCCTTCCAGAGACTTTTACAAATGAAGCTGCCTTCCAGACCAATCCTGTTAAAAAGAATAAGGACGGAAGCTTTACGATTCCGTCCCTTACATCGGCAGTATTTACTGATTAGATTCTTCCGGCATCAGCTGAGGCTTTCTTTAGCCATGCTGCAATTTTCTTTGTAATCTGCTTTTCTGTAGCACGCCACTTCCAGTTGTCACCAACGGTAGATGGCGTGTTCATTCTTCCTTCATGACCAAGACCAATCAGATCCTGCATAGTCAGAATGCAGACAAAGGCTTTGCTCTCTAAGGCAACTTTCATCATTGCAGGGCCAACTTCTTCCTTACCTTCAACCTTAAGATATTTCATGGCATTCTTAACTTCATTTTCCGAACCGGTTTCTGTCCAGCCAAGAATAGTATCATTATCATGAGTGCCGGTATAAACAATACAGTTTTCTGTATAATTTTCTGGAAGGTATGAATTGTCTTCACTTCCATCAAAACCAAACTGCACAACCTTCATTCCAGGGAAACCGCATTTTTTAAGCATTTTACGAACTTCATCAGTCATAAAGCCAAGGTCTTCCGCAATAATAGGTACCTCGCCGAATTCCTTTTTAACTTCTGCAAAGAGAGCTGCTCCAGGTCCCTTGCGCCAGAGGCCGAGTTTTGCATCCGGCATACCATATTTAATAGTATAGAAGGATTCAAAGCCGCGGAAGTGGTCGATTCGCAGAATATCATAAATCTCAAGACTTGCCTTAAGTCGCTGCTTCCACCAGGCATAACCGCTGGCCTTATGCTCCTTCCAGTTATAAACCGGATTTCCCCAAAGCTGTCCCAGCTCGGTAAAGGCATCCGGAGGACAGCCTGCAACCTCAAGAGGGACACATTTTTTGTTAAGCTTAAAGAGCTCAGGATGAGTCCAGACATCTGCAGAGTCGGCTGCAACATAAATCGGAATATCACCAATAATGCGGATATCATTTTTAGCAGCATAAGAGCGAAGGGCATTCCACTGCTTAAAGAAAAGATACTGCAGCATCTTGTAATATTCGATTCTGCGTTCGCACTGTTTTGTCCATTTTTTTACAGCAGCAGGCTGGCGCATTCTGATATCTTCTTCCCACTCAAGAAAGGCAACTCCATTATGAGCATCCTTTACTGCCATAAAAAGAGCATAATCCTCCAGCCAGAAAGCATTCTTTTTGCAGAAGGCCTTATAATCGGCCGGAGTCTTTTTTTCAAAATTATCCTGAAGCTTTGCAAAAAGCTCATGACGCTTTATATAAAGCAGTCCGTAATCAACATAAGATTTATTATCACCCCAGTTGATTTTTTCGTAATCAGCTTTAGAAAGCAGCCCGTCTTTTTCGAGCAATTCAAAATCTATAAAATAAGGATTTCCCGCAAAAGTCGAAAAGCTCTGATATGGCGAATCGCCATAGCTTGTAGGACAAACCGGCAAAATCTGCCAGTAGGCCTGTTCCGCTTCCTTAAGAAAATCAATAAATTTGTATGCGTTTGTTCCCAGAGTTCCGATTCCAAAAGGTCCCGGCAGCGACGAAATGTGCATAAGAACGCCGCTTCCTCTTTCTTTAAATCCTTTAGTATCCATATAAACCTTCTATATTAATTATACAATACTTTTAAATTAATAATATGATAAAATTCACTTCTTTTGAGAGATTTTTTACCAATGACACACCGTTGTAAAATCACTATAATCTTAACACTATGTTTAAACCAGAACTCTTAAATTCAATCAAAACTTACAATTCTAAGACTTTTATCAGCGACCTGATTGCCGGCGTGATTGTCGGCATTGTTGCACTTCCGCTTGCAATTGCCTTTGCCATCGCTTCGGGAGTAAATCCTGCGGCAGGACTTTTTACCGCAATCATTGCAGGCTTTTGTATTTCTGCCTTTGGCGGCAGCCGCGTTCAGATTGGGGGCCCTACAGGCGCATTTGCGGTTATTGTTTATGGCGTTGTCGCCCAGTATGGTTTGAGTGGTCTTGCCACCGCAACCGTTATGGCCGGAATCATTCTGATTCTTCTCGGAGCCTTTAAAATGGGCGGCCTTGTAAAGTTTATTCCATATACTATTGTTACTGGCTTTACAGCCGGAATCGCAGTAACAATTGCGGCCGGCCAGCTCGGAGATTTCTTTGGTCTCCGCCCGGACTTCTCTCAGCCAATGATGGTTCTCGGCGAAGAGTACAGCAAAATGCCAGGCGACTTTCTTCCTAAAATCATCGTTTACATCCGCTCGGCTGCAAGCTTCAACCTTTACTCAACAATCATGGCAGCTCTTTGTCTTGCCTTCATCTTCATCTGGTCTAAGTTTATAAAGAAAATTCCTGGAAGCTTTGTTGTAATCATTCTTGCAACAGTCGTAAGCATTATCCTTGAAAAAACTGCAGGACTTCACACAGATACAATCGGAACTTTCGCAGACGGCTCTCAGCACTTTGTAATTCCAAACACACTTCCAAAGCCACAGCTGCCGGCCCTCAGTATCAAGACAATCACAACACTCTTCCCTACAGCAATTTCTATCGCAGTGCTCGCTGCAATCGAGTCGCTCCTTTCTGCTGTAGTTGCTGATGGTATGATTGGTACTAAGCATGATTCAAACACAGAGCTTATTGCCCAGGGAATTGCTAATATAGCAAGCCCTCTCTTCGGCGGAATCCCTGCTACAGGTGCCATTGCCCGCACAGCCACAAACATTAAAAACGGAGGCAAAACTCCGATAGCCGGAATCATCCACGCAATCACTCTCCTCATTATTCTCCTCTTTGCAGGAAAATACGCAGCCTACATTCCAATGGCAGCACTTGCCGCAGTGCTTATCAACGTAGCCTGGAACATGGCTGGCTTCCCCGCAATCCGCTCCCTTCTCAAGGGCCAGAAATCAGATATCACTGTATTTGCAGTTACCTTCATTATTACAGTTTTCATCGACCTTACAGTTGCGATAGAAGTTGGTCTCGGCTTTGCTGCCTTCTTCTTCATCAAGAAGATGATTGATTTGTCGGAAGTTCAGAACCAGAGAGAAACTCTCACAGGCGGTATCAGAAAAGATCAGCCTGCTGAAAACCTGGACATTCCGCCTCAGACCTTTGTTTACGAAATTGAAGGACCTCTCTTCTTTGGTACAGTGCGTAAGTTCGAACTCGCAACAGAGCGCGCCCAGTCAGACTGTAAGTATCTTGTTCTCCGCATGAGGAACACAATCTACCTGGATGCCGGTGGAATCCGAGCGCTTGAACAGTGTAAGGCAGCCTGCGACAGAAAGGGAATTACAATCGTTATCAGTGGTATTCACACACAGCCTTATCTGCTGCTGGAGAAGTCTGGTATGGCAGATAAGTTAGGACGTGAAAATATTTTTGATAATATTACTGATGCATTGAACCGGTGCAGAAAATAAGTTTGTGCCTCTCGTGGAAAAAACTTAAATACGCCGTTCAAAGTCAAAAATCTTTTCACTTCCTTTTATAGAGGACGGAAGGGCGGCCGCCGGTTTCGTAGTTGATATCAGAAACTATCTGCCCCTTTTCTTCCAGGTAAGTCAGATAATGGCGGGCGGTAACGATTGAGATTCCGAGCTTTTCTGAAACCATATCGACCGTCTGCCAGCTGCTTTCTTTTTTCCAGTAATCCTGAATCATTAAAAGTGTTTTTTTCTGAATCCCCTTTGGTAAACATTCCGGCTCTTCAGCTTTTTCACCGCCTGCTGCGATGAAAGAATTATTTCCGTTAGAAATCATACTGTCAATACTGGACTGATCAAGCACCGTATTCTCTTTAAGGGCTGTATATTTTGAAACAAATTTTTCAAGGGCTATCTGGAATCTGTCATAGGCAAAGGGCTTAATAAGATAATCAATTACTCCAAGATGCATTGTCTCTTCAATAGTAGAAGAATCATTTGCCGCAGTTACCATAATCACTTCGGCAGAAATCTTTTTCTCACGGATTTTCTTCAGAGTTTCAATACCATCCATGTAAGGCATAAAAACATCAAGCACAATCAGGTCTACCTGATTAGACTCCAGAAAGTCCAGAGCCTCCTGACCGTTTCTACAGCTGCCTGCCACCTTAAACTTTGAATTCTTGCAGACATACTGCTCGTTTATCATTGCGACCATGGGATCATCTTCAACAATCAAAACCTTATACGCCATTCTTCAACCATCCGTTAGTCTTAACTATCAAGCTTTACCATAAAACAAGTGCCCTGTCCAGCCTTAGATTCAAAGGAAATGGTTCCTCCAAGACTTTCAATCAAAAGCTTGGTATGAAAGAGTCCCACACCGCGGCCTTGGCCCTTTGTAGAAAAACCATTTGCAAAAACATGAGGTTTATCCTCCTCTGCAATTCCACAGCCCGTATCCTTGACAGTAAGCAGCAGAGAGCCCGGCTTTGTCAGAACACTGAAATAAAGCTCCTGCTGTTCGCTGATTCCCGTATTTTTCATATTCATTGCATCAAGCGCATTATCAATAAGATTGCCGGTAATCGTAATAAGAGCCTCAGAAGGAATACTCACATCCTCCGAAGAAAAATGAAGCTTTTCATCAAGAATAAACTTTACGTTGCATTCAGAAGCGCGGGCAATCTTACCAATCAGAAGAGCCGCAAAGGAAGCATTATCAATTGCGTGCATAACATGACTTATTGTTTCCCTCTGAATGATAGAAATATTTTCGATGTAAGACTGGGCCTTGTCGTACTGACCAATCTGAATCAGGCCGAGAATAACATGCAGCTTGTTTGTAAAATCGTGATTATTGGCCCTCATAGAATCAACGAGAAATTTCGTTCCCTCAAGATCTTCCGCAAAATCAAGAAACTGCTTTTTGATTTTTTTAGAAAGGGTTACGCTGATGGCAAGCTCTATCAGAATAGCCGCAAGAGTAACGAACACAAACAAAAGCACCGTACGGATTGTTACCACACGCATGGAAGTCCTCAGCTTGATAATCATTATAAAGCCTTCGTAAACTCCATTTTCATCATAAATTGCCGAATAAGTGCGGCGCTGGGGACCAGAAGGACCATTGCTGTTTTCCGTAAGAAAGTCCGAAGACATAAGGGCAAAATCCGGGTGGCTCCCATCAAACTGAGTATCAATCAGCTCGTGGTGGGTATGATAAATTCGTTTGTTGTATTTATCGACAATGGAAATTACATCAATATCAGGCAAGTCTTCAACAATAGAATCCATATAGGCAATAAAAGATTCCCTGTCCATATTTTTTTCAAATCTGTAAAGTCTGGTTACCAGCTCCGAAGTATCCTGCAGGGACTGATTAAAAGCCTTATCGTTTGAAGAAACATTTATCACAATTCCACCCGCAGTAAGCAGAATGGTAATTGCAAAAATAAGGGCAAGCTGATTTCTCTGGATTTCCTTACGCAGGGCATTAAGGCTCTTGCGGCTGAAAGTTGTTTTCATAAGTTCAGTATATCATATATGGAATAAATAAACCGCATTATGGGACTTTTGAAAGTAAAAAAAATATTTGACCTGAAAAACTTTTTAATACTTTCAAAAAATTGAAGATTTTTTTTTCTGCGCTATTATAAAGTCATAAAAGAAAACGAGGTCATAAAATGAAATTTGCACAATTATTTGAAGCTCTAATGTTGGTTTGCTTTGGTTTTTCATGGCCACTGAATGTAATCAAAGCATATAAAGCACGCACAGCAAAGGGTACAAGCCTTGCCTTTATTTTTCTGATTATTACAGGCTATATTGCGGGTATCTCTGCAAAGTTCCTGAATCATCAGATTAATTACGTACTTGCAGTTTACTTTTTGAATCTTGCAATTGTAATGATAAACGTATTTGTTTACATCAGAAACAAGTCACTTGATAAACAAAGCGCAAAAGCATCTGCTGAAGCTGATAACTTAAAAATCACAAACCAGCAGATTAAAAATATAAATAAGGAAAGTACAAAGGAGGAAATTATGAACTATACTTATTCATTAGATGAGGTTATAAACCCAAAGGTTGCAAATGCAAGGGAAGAAAAAAATGCCGTTATCCTTTTTGGCGGAACAGGCGACAAAAAGATTCCGGTACAGAGTCTTGGTAAAGAATTCAACTTCAACTTTAAGATTTACAACAAAAGCACAGAAGACCTTACCCTCTCTAAAGCAGCAGAATATTTCAAGTTCACAATTTCTCCGCTCGCTCCAGAAGGAATCCTCCTTCACCTCGGCGCAAAGGATCTTGAGCTGTTCAGAAAGAACAGTGAAGGCTTTGACACAAGTTACCTGAACCTGATTGCTCAGATTAAGGCTTGCAACAAAAAATGCCGCATAGCACTTATTTCCCTTAATAATCCGACAGGTGACAAAATCATAAACGAAATGAACCGCCACATAAAGGCAATCGCTGCTTCAGAAAACTGCAGCTTTGTAAACCTTGATAATGCAAAGCTCTGGAATCCAGCCGCAACAAAGGCTGCCGTAGACTTTGCTTACAGCATGGGCTTAAAAACAAGAAAGCCGCTGTCTGATGTAGCAGAAATTCTTTTCAGCTATGCTTACAACAACTTTGCAGAATATGCACCAGTTGAGCATTTAGTTGGATAAATTGTTTTACCTCCGAGTTTGAGGTGGAGTGACCTTGTCACCCCACCTCTTTTATTCTAAAATATCCTCATGGCAAACAAGGATATCACAAACGAATTCAACGACAAAACAGTATATATTTTAGACAGCTACGGACTTATTTTCCGCTGTTACTTTGCTTTCATCAGCCGCCCCCTTACAAACCAGCGGGGCGAAAATGTTTCGGCCCTCTTCGGCTTTTTCAGAAACATCCATTATATTCTTCAGCATTACAAGCCAGGCTATATCGTAGCCGCTATGGATAGTAAAACAAAAACCTTCCGCCACGAAATGTACGATCAGTACAAGGCCAACCGCCCTAAAACTCCGGAAGACCTGCACGCCCAGGTACCATGGATCTGCGAGGTTCTCGAGGCTCTCGGCATCCCGGTTCTCCAGTGCGACAGCTACGAGGCAGATGACATCATCGCAACCGTTTCCCGTAAGTGCCGGGAATCTGGCCGCACCTGCCGCATCCTCAGCGGTGACAAGGACCTCATGCAGCTGGTAGACGAATCAACTCAAATCTTAAAACCTGTAACAGGCGGCGAAACCTGGAAGGTAACTGGAATCGAAGGCGTAGAAGCCGAATGGGGTGTAAAGCCTCCTCAGCTGCTCGACCTTCTCGCCCTCTTTGGCGACTCAGCCGACAACATTCCGGGCGTTCGAGGCGTAGGTGTAAAAACCGCCGCCAAGCTCATCGGCGACTACTCTGACCTGGACGGAATTTACGCCCACATAGACGAAATCAAAGGCGCCATGCAGAAAAAGCTTGCCGAGGGTAAAAAGGATGCCTACTTCAGCCGCGACCTTGTCCGCCTCTGCGACACCGTTCCCTGCCCGGATATAGACGCCGCCATCACCCGCGACCAGTACACCTTCAATTACGCCGCCGCTGCCGACCTCCTTATGAAGTACGGAGTTCCTGCCGTTGCAAAGCAGTACGCAAGTCTTGGAGTTGAAAATGGACCAGGAGGGGAAGGCCTTCCCCTCGCTCCAGCCACTGACGTGTCTTCCGCTACCCCTTCTAGCGGTGGTTCCACCCCCGCAACGCCCCCAGTAGAATTAAAGCAAAATGATACCTCCGCCTACAAGGCCCTCACAACTCTGGCCGACCTCACCGCCTACATCGACGCCGCCCTCAAATCCCCACAAGTAGCCTACGACAGCGAAACCGACGGCCTGGACACAATCACCGCAAACATCCTCGGCTTCTCCCTCTGCTACGAAGAGGGCAAAGCCGTTTACATACCAATCGCCCGCGACACCGGCGACCTCTTTGCAGACTCCACAGGCATCCCGCTTAAGGATGCCCTTACCCAGCTCCTCCGCCTTTTCCAGACAAAGAGTCTGACGGTAATAATGCACAACGCAAAGTTCGACCTCAAGGTCCTTGCCACAAACATCAAAAAAGCAGGCTTCAAAAACGCAGAGCTTACAGATAAAATCTTAGAATCTTCTATATATGATACAATGATTTACGCCTGGCTGCAGAATCCCGAGCGCACCGGCAAAAACAGCTACTCGCTTGAATCACTCGCCGAACAGCTTCTCGGCCTCAAAGGCATTGAGTTCAGTGACATAGTTGAAAAAGGCCAGACCTTTGCAGACGTGCCGCTCGAAAAGGCTGCCCCATACGGCGCCGAAGACGCAGACTTTACACTTAAGCTTGCTCAGGCCCAGCAAAAATCAGATGACGGTCATCTCAAAGACCTCTTCGCACTCGAAATGCGTATTCTTCCAATCCTTACCCGCATGGAGCTTACCGGAATCCATCTGGATACTGCCACCCTCCACGCTTACAACAAGGAGCTTACAGAAGGCATCGCCGCAGCGGAGCAGGCCATCTACAAGGAAGTCGGCCACGAGTTCAACATAGCCTCTCCAAAGCAGCTGCAGACCGTTCTCTTCGAAGAACGAGGCCTCAAAGCAGGCAAAAAAACAAAGACCGGCTACTCAACCGACACCTCCGTACTAGAAGAGCTGGCCTTCGAAGATCCTGTTCCCCGCATGATTCTCGACTATCGCGAAATGGCAAAACTCAAATCAACCTATGTAGAAGCCCTGCCAAAGCTGGTAGACGACCAGGGCCGCATCCACACAGATTTTGTACAGACCGGAACTGCTACCGGCCGCCTTTCCTGCCGCGAGCCCAACCTTCAGAATATCCCGGTCCGCAACGAAGCAGGCCGCCGCATCCGTTCTGCCTTTACCGCGCCGGAAGGCAAGGTCCTCATTTCCGCCGACTATTCTCAGATTGAACTTGTTGTTCTTGCCCACCTTTCGGCCGACAAAAATATGAGCCAGTCTTTCATAGACGGCACAGACGTTCACAAGGCAACAGCCGCCCTCATTTACGGCGTAACTCCGGATGCAGTTACCCCGGATATGCGCCGCACCGCAAAAACTATCAACTTCGGTGTAATCTACGGAATGTCTGCCTTCCGTCTGGCCCGCGACCTTGGAATCAGCCGTACACAGGCAAGCCAATTTATAGAAAACTACTTTGCCCAGTACGCAAGCGTAGACGCCTTTATCAAAGACACAATCAAAAAGGCAGAAGATACCGGCTGGGTAGAAACCCTCTTTGGCCGCCGCCGCCCTATTATAAATATCAACAGTCGTAACAAGCTGGAAAAAGCCGCCGCAGAACGAATAGCCGTAAACACACCGGTTCAGGGCTCAGCCGCAGACATAGTAAAAAAAGCCATGATCGCAGTAAGCGAGGCTCTGACAAAGACAAAATCTCCTGCCCGCCTCCTGCTCCAGGTTCACGACGAGCTTATCTTCGAGTGCCCGGACGACCAGGCCACAATCGACGCCACAATCGCCCTTATCAAAGATAAAATGGAAAACGCAGTGAAGCTTAATGTGCCTCTGCGCGTCAGCATAGAATACGGTAAAAACTGGGGAGAGTTCCATTAATGTTGGCAAGGGTTGACGGCTTAAAAATAATCGCCGTTGTCGGCCCCATGGCCGCCGGCAAAAACTATATCTGCAATCAACTCAAGGAAGATGGCTGGGCCGCCGTAGATGCAGACCTCCTCGTTCACGATGCAATCGAACTTGTAAAAGATAAAATCCTCAAGACCTTCATTCCTTACGCAGAGACTCAGAATATAAAGCTAACCCACCCGGACGGCTCCATAGACCGTCACGCTCTGGGCAGCCTGCTATTTTCCTTTCCGGAGCTTCTGGCAATTCAGGAATCAATAGTTTATCCGATTATCACAAAACAGATAGAAAACTTTATAGACGGGCACGATAAGACAATCATAAATGCGACGGTTCTTTATAAAACACCTGAGCTTTTAGCCCGCTGCGAAAAAATCCTTTTTGTGACCGCGCCCCTGCTAACCCGCCTGCGCCGAGCCAGCAAACGAGACCTCTTACCCTTTACGCAGATTCTCCGCCGCTTCCACGCGCAACGCAATCTGCTGAAAGAGTATCAGAAGTTCACTATTCCGATTGAAGTAATTATAAATAAATAAATCTTATTTCTAAATCTTAGAATTTCTCGAAACAAACAAAACTGAAGCAGCAATCAGGGCAACAATGTAAATCACAAGTCCGGTTATCATGCCACCCGAAATTCCAAGTCCTCCAAGCAGAACATAATTTATGAGACGGAAGAGGAACATAAGCATCTTATAGAAAATTACAGAAATCAAAATAAAAGGTATAAAGGCAAAAGCCCAGGAAAACTTAAAGTACTGAGTTGCGTCTATCCTGTTATTCCAGCCAAAGCAGGCAAGCAGTACAAACATAATCAGAATCCAAAGCGGATAATAAAGTCTGTTCATCAAAGCCTGACCATAAACCTCAGTACAGAAGCCGTATCTGGCAGCCATTCGTACCAGCTTAATCAGAGAAGGCAGAGGCATAGATTCCGGAGTTGCTGTTGATTTTTCAAGCAGAAGGAAATCATCATAAGGGATTGAAAGCAGCATATACTCTGGAGTAGTTGCGGTTTCGCCGTTCTGGTAAGTGTAAAGCGGTTCGTTATGAATTTCCGGAGAGTCTCGGCCTACAGATTTAAGCATGATATAAGGGACGCAATCAATTCTATCATCAATTCCCATAAGCTGTTTAGTTGTAGGTGTAAGAGTTTTTACAGAAACAGGAAGTACCTTTGCATAAGGCACCTCCATTGTTCTGAATACTTCGCCTGCTCTGCTTACGGAAATAATGGTAAGGGCACGAAGATACTGAATTGAATTTCCGGTCGAAGCTACAGTTGTCATTCCCTTAAAGTAAACTACATCCCGAGAGCCATCTGCATATTCATAAGAAAAATAAACATCGTTTGCACTTTCAAAGCTCTTAAGCTCGAAGGTTTCGTCTACAAAGAAGCTGCGCTCATTAATCCTGTTTTCTGCAATTTCCAGATAAAAGACAACATCCGGATCAGACTGCATTTCGCGCGAAGACTGATAGAGTTCCCGGAAAATATAATAGGCCTTCAGGTCATCCTTTTGAACAAGAGCCAGATAGCCCTCATATTTTTTTTCAAAGGAAAGCTGACCTTCTGTTTTTGCAAGGTCATGATATTCTGTAAGATTATTCCAGGAAGCGGTAGAAATCTTTTTTAGTTCTTCCAGATTTGGATCCTTTGGTGTTGCGAGCTTAATACCCAGCTCTGAATAATAATGGGCATTAAACCATTCTTTTTTTTCAAAGGCTTCAGCTGCCTTAAGATAAAGCTTATAAACCTCGTTAATCTGTTCCGCATCAATAACTACATGGTCTACTTTTTCTGCCTCTTCTACAGATTCATAAAGCTTGAAACGGAGATTCGAAGTACGGGCTCTGTTTATTTCTACATCAGCCCTGTCGCGTAAATTGAGTGCTTTTTTTTCGTTAGGGCTAAGCTTAAGGGCGGCATCTGCATAATTCATTGCCCGCTCATAATAACCGTTATCAAAAAGCTTGTTTCCAACATTAATATAATCATTAACAATTTTTGGACGGTTGATTATTGAAGCCTTTTTATTAGCTGTTACAAGACAAAGCACCTCGGTACATATTGTCAGAAAGAAAGCAAGTGATATTGAAACAATCATTACAACCTTGAAGCGGTCCATCATTGCCTTTGAAAAACGCTCTGTACTTCCTTCGGCATTGCGGCCAAAATGAACGGAACAGCTTACTACAAAGCCGGTAATCGCAACAGAGGGAATATATTTTCCGAAATTCTGCAGGCTGTTCATGAGCTTATAAACAAAAACTGAGGAAGAAGGAACCCCTAAAGGAATATTACTCATAAAGCCGGTTACAATGCTTACTACAAGACCTATTCCTATAAAAACCGAAAGAATACCGATTATTTTTTTCATATACCCCTTCCCCTATCTGACCTTTTTAGCATGCTTTCGCACAGCAAATTTTATTATTCCTGCAGCAATTATAACCAGGGCAAAAAAGCAGTTTATTATAAAAAGAATTGGCTCACTTACAAAGCCACCAAAAGCTCTCAAAAATCCATTATTCATAAGGCGGACTTTTATACTGTAAAACTGAGCTGAAAAATAAAGAGAGTTAAGACATAATATAAGAGCCGTTGTTATAAAGAGCATTACGGCATTTAAAAGACGCCAGTCAAAAAGATTTGTCATTGCATAAACGGAACACAAAAGGAGAACAAAAGAAAGCAGGGTAAGCAGATGGGCAAGTCCACCCGAATAGGCTCTGATAATCATAGAAAAGAGCAGCTTAAAATCTATCGGAACAGGATTTTCATCCTCTCCAAAAATATTCTTAAGCTGAATCTCACGGAAAGGAGCTGCCTTTCGGTTTAAGGAAAGACTGGAATAATCAGCTACATTTCTGTATTCTACATCACCCTCTTCTGAAGTATCGATTATAATTGCGGGAGCTTCCGGAGCTCTGCCCTGTGTATTTGTCGAAAATTCTCTTGTAAAATAATATACGCTGTTATCTACCTTACGGAAATAATTTGGCGATAGAGATTCTGTAGTACTTTCAAACTTGATTTTTCGACTGCAGTAATCTCTAAGCTTAATTGAACACGGCATAAGCAAAGCCCAGGTCAAAAGACAAAGAATGATATAAACAACAAGCTGAAGTATTCCACCCGGACGGCGTATTCTGTAATAAGAAATCAAAGGAAGTGTAAAAACCTGCATACAGAACAATACGTAAAACAATGCCTTAAAAAGCTCTTCATCCTTAAAAAATACTATGTCCCTGCCGGCTATGAAGTCCAGAAGATTGAGATAAAAGGAATATAAAATTGTTCCTGCAACGGTTCCCACAATTAATACTACAAGATAGATTAAGGCTAACTTTAATGCTTTTTTCATATTCTTCCTTTCTGAAAGTATTTTACACTATATTATCGGCAAAAAATATTATTTTTTTACTATATAAAAACATTGCAGAAAAAAAGCAGATATGCCGATAATAAGTTTGACATAGAAGTCATTTCTTAGATATAATATAAGTTATAGGACTAAATATGGATAATAATGCAATTATTCCAGGATTCGACAACGATAAGGACGACAGTCTTACAATCTCTTTGAGAAAAGCTGATGGTGTTCCACACGGAATGTTTATCTATCTGAGTGGTTATATTGACACCTATAATTCCAGTTTCTTTCAGAAGCAGATTCAAAAAGTAATGGATGCTGGGTTTATCAATTTAATTTTCAACTGTTCTTCACTGAACTATGTATCTTCTACTGGAATCGGTTCTTTCACCGTATTCTTAAAGGTTGTAAAACCAAAGGGTGGAGATGTAATCCTTCTTGAAATTCAACCAAAGGTATACGAAGTATTCCAGCTGCTTGGATTCTCTCAGTTCTTCAATATCAAGAGTACTGCAGATGAGGCTATAGCCTACTTCAATAACGGAGGAACTGCTTCAGGTAATTCTGTATTCCCTCTTGTTATTTCATGCCTTGTATGTAATAAAAAGCTGCGTGCTACAAAGTCTGGCCGCTTCCGCTGTTCAGGCTGCCGCTCAATTCTCGCCATCAATGAAAACGGCGAGGTTTCACTAGGCTAAAGTACTGTATAACAACGACTTACAAAGGACTGGTTTTAATACCGGTCCTTTTTTTTTCGTGAAACAATAAGCAGCAGCCTGTGAAACAAAGCTGGTGGATAACTTGTGGATAACTTGGTGCTTTTTCAGTTTTTTCCAATATAAAATTTAAGTTTTTTTAATTAAAATCTGCCTTAAAAAAAAGTTAACAACAAACATACCATCTAACTTCTTGTATTACATAGAATTAGATAATCTGTTCAAATTTTCGTAAATTTTCGTAACTTTTTTTCAAAAACCTATTGACACGTCATTTTGACCCAGTAGCGGGGAATAATTGTGGATATCTTGTGGATTCCGGGTTGATAATTTGTTATCAACCCGGAAAACAAGTTTGTCAAGGCTTTAAGCGAAGCGTGCCTTGACGAACTTGTATAACTTGTGTGGAAATGTGGATTGTATATCACAAGCATTTTATTTGTCTTTTTATCAATTCTTCTATATACTTTAATATAGTTATGAATAATGAATTTACACAAATCCTGGAAAATATAGAAAAGTCTCTCAATGCCGCACTACCGGCCACAGCCTCCACTTCCGGCTGGACCCCAGCCTCCTTCGGCCCCCTGCCAGAAGGAGCCTCTGCCAGCTATATAGATAAGCTGATTGAGCCAAACCGCGCCCTTGTGAGCCTGGGAGGTAAAAGATGGCGGCCTCTCCTTCTCCTCCTCTGCTATAAAATGTCAAAGGAGCTGACAGAAGAGGAAGGAAAAAGCCCTGCCCTTTCAGAAGAAGAAACCTACCGCATAACTCCACTTGTAGAATTTGTGCACACGGCCAGCCTTATTCATGATGATATAGAAGACAATGCCGACCTTCGCCGGGGAAAGCCCGCAGCCCATATAACTTACGGTCTCGACACAGCCTTAAATGCCGCTTCCTGGCTTTATTTTGAAGCTCCAGTCTGCATAAACAGCCTCGAAGTCTCAGACACCTTTAAGCTGGAGCTTTACAAAACCTATACAAACGAGCTCCGCCGCCTTCATCTGGGCCAGGCCATGGATATTTTCTGGCATAGAAATCCTGATTTATTTCCACCGGAAAAAGAATACCTCGCAATGGTAAAATCTAAAACAGGAACCCTTGCAAGCCTTGCCGCAAAGCTTGGCTGTCTGGCAGGCGGACTTTCTGCGGCCCGGGCAGAAGAATTTGGCAGCATAGCCGCTGACATAGGTATGGGCTTTCAGATTATAGATGATGTAATAAACCTGACTACTGGAAATCCGGGCAAAAAGCGGGGAGACGACATTGTTGAAGGTAAAAAAAGCCTTCCAGTACTCCTTCATACACAAGAACGCCCGCAGGACAAAGAAAAAATTGCAGCTTTTATGAAGGAAGCCGCCGCAAAGGGAATAGAATCGCCGGCAGTAGAAGAATGCATTACCCTTCTGGAGTCCAGCGGCTGTATAGAAAAGGCAGCAGAGCAAGGACGTAAGCTTATTCAGGAAAGCTGCGCTCGCTTTAAGTCCCCGCAGATTCAGGAGCTCTTTATCTCAATGATTCCGGAGAATTTCAGATGACAGAACGCTCAGACACTCTTAACAATCAGGCTATAATTCTCGCTTCAGACGGCGCTTATACAGAGGCAATTGCCTGCTTTAAGCGTGCAATTATAATTGACAAGGAAAACTATCTGCTCTGGTACAATCTGGGAGTTACCTACCGCGACGCAGGCAGCCTTATAGATGCAGAGAACGCACTTGAAACCGCTTACCGCATGGCTCCCGAAAAAGAAGATGTTTCTGAAGCTTATGCAACAATCTGCCTTATGCAGAAAAAACTTTCCAGAGTTCAGCAGATATGTATGGAAGCCCTGGACTTTAATCCCTTAAATCCTCACATGTGGAATCTTCTGGGAGTTTCAGAATTTCAGAGCGAAAACTTCGAGGAAGCTTCAAGTTATTTTGAGCAGGCAGTTTCTATAAATCCTTATTACCTGGATGCCCTTTACAACCTGCGCGACACCTATTCCGTTCTTGAAAATAAAAAAGGAGAAGCCGCCTGCGAGGCACGCCTCAAGGAGCTTGATAAATGACCGGAAATCAGACAGAGGAAAAAACTTTAAACGAAGAAAACATTACAATCATAGAAAAAAACATTCACCGCACAAACCTGCGCCGCCTCATAGATACCCTGTATCTTTTTGTACCTATCGCCCTGGCCTTTGCCGGCTGCTTTCTGTCTGCCCCACTCTGGACAGCCCTTACAAAAGAAGAAGAAATTCCTCAGTGGTTTCGTTTTGTCTGTGCACTAGTTCTTTTCGCACTTGCCGTTACCTTTGTATTTATTAAGACAAGAAAAATAAACCCGATCATGAAGATCGGGATTTTCAGTGCAAAAAAAGATCAGGCCAGCTGATGTTCCTTCGCCAGCTTACTTATTTCTCTGGCCATATCAGCAAGGGCTACCTGCTTCTGAACACCACCCATTTCAAAGGCAACCTTAGGCATACCATAGACTATACTAGATTCTTTGTTCTGGCCAAGAGTCCAGGCTCCCTTTTTACGCATTTCAGTAATCTGAGCGGCACCATCGCGGCCCATACCGGTCATAATTACACCGAGAGCCTTATTCTTGTAGATTTCTGCAATCGATTCAAAAAGCACATCGCAGGAAGGTCTGTGGCCGTTTCGCGGTTCATCCTGTGAAAGCTTTATAAAGTTGCCGAGAGGTTTATGCTCAACAAACATGTGATAACTGCCCGGAGCAATATAAATATGGCCGCCAAGAATAGGTTCACCGTCCTTTGCCTCAGTAACCGGAAGCGGACAAATATTATCAAGACTGTTTGCAAACTCAGCAGTAAAGCCCGCAGGCATATGCTGAACAACAAGAACAGGCTGTTTTAAATCCGGATCAATTGCCTTAAAAACATCACGAAGGGCATTTGGTCCACCAGTAGAAATACCAATGGCAATTATTTCTATTTTACCGCCTTCGCGTTCCGGTTTAATTACAACAGGCTCCTTTACCTTAGGCTGGAACCAGCTTGAAGGAACAACATCGTTCTTTGTAATTGATACAGCTTTTGCAGTTTCTTCACCCTTCTTTTTGATTACAAAACGCTCTGCTTCCTTAAGCTTAATCTGATGGGTAAAAAATTCCGGATCCGGAATCTGTTTGCCATGCATTATTGCATAAGCACCACCGTAAGAAGCAACATATTCTATAATTTCATTTGTAACTTCATTGATTTTGAGGGTAACCGAAGAACCTGGCTTAGTAATAAAATCAGAAGCGCCTAATTCAAGACATTCAATTGTAACGGCTGCCCCTTCTGTAGCAACGCTTGAAAGGATAATTACAGGAACATCCAGATGGAGCTCGTTGCGCTTACGAAGGAACTGAAGGCCCGTCATAACAGGCATTTCAATATCAAGAAGGATTACATCAGGTTTTGCAGTTTTAAGCTTTTCAATAAGGTCCTGACCATTTTCTGCTTTTCCGCAGACAGTCAAACCAGTAGTTTCATCAACAATTCTTCCGATCAGATTCCGCATCAGGGCAGAATCATCACAAATCATTACCGAAATATCATCCATTATTTAAATCCCCGTGTGTCGAAAATTATTTGTTTACATTCTTACCGTAGAAGCAGGCCCATTCAGTCTTTATAAACTCAAAATTAGTCTTCATTCCAAAAAGGGATTCAGAATGGCCAATATAAAGATATGACTTTGGTCCCATAGAATCATAAAAATGATTGATTACGGCAAGCTGGGCAGGCTCATCAAAATAAATAAGAACGTTACGACAGAAAACTACATCAAGATTTCTGGCGCCCGAATCGTTCTTAAGGTTATGATAGTCGAAACGGATTGTTTTCTTTATATCATCCTTAATCTGATAACCGCCGTCAACCTTTGTAAAATACTTAGACAGATAATTCTCAGGCACTCCATCAACGCGAGCTTCCGGATAAAAGCCCTGCTGTGCAGTCATAAGCGACTTGAGGGAAATATCAGAAGCGGTAATTTGAAAATTCATATCAGGAGGACAGATTTCCTTCATAATCATTGCAATTGTGTAAGGCTCTTCTCCAGTAGAACAACCGGCACTCCAGATTTTTATTGTGCGGTCACCGGTTTTTCTTTTATTTTCAATCACATTTGGAATTACATAATTGATAAAAGAATCAAAATGTGGCTGATTTCTAAAGAAACGGGTAAGGTTTGTGGTTACCGCATCCAGCATGATTTTCATTTCTTCAGGATCTTTAGATATCAACTCATAATATTCCTGAGGCGTATTAAGGTTCTTCTTACGAAGCATTTCTTTTATACGACTGTCGAGAATAGATCTGTTTGTGGCCGAAAAAGTGATTCCGCTTTCATCATAAATTACTTTGCGGAATAATTCGTAGTCGGCATCGGTAAGTACGTCTAACATAACATATATTATACACGATGATTAACTAATTGTAAAAATATTTATTATTTATTTGTTATAAATCTTTATTTGTAATAAAACGCAGCTTCCGGCTCTTTCTTTTAAAAAACACTTTCCAAATAGAAAAAAAACTGTCAGTTCACTATACTTTTCTTATATGAAAATTGCTCTTGTTGATGATGAAAAAAATCTGCGTATGGCAGTTTCTACGGCTCTTCAAAAAGAAGGCTTTGATGTAATTCAATATGAAAACGGAAAACAAGCCCTGGAAGCCGGCAATTCTGCGCCTGCCCTCTATATTCTTGATATTATGATGCCGGTTATGGATGGCATTACACTTTTACGCAGACTTCGTGAAAAAGGCGATAAGACTCCTGTAATTTTTCTTACCTCTAAAGATGATGAATTTGATAAGATTCTCGGTCTTGAACTGGGGGCAGATGATTACCTTTGCAAGCCTTTTTCCATGAGGGAACTGATTACGAGAATCAAAGTCATTTTAAGACGCTACTCTTCTTATGAAGCGGCGGCCGAAACAAAAGCAGAGCCGCCCCTTGCTGCCGCTAACCTTAAATTATTCCCGTCTTCCTACACTGCAGAAAAGGAGGGGCTTCAGCTCTCACTGACAATTACTGAGTTTCGTTTATTAAAAACCTTTATGGAAAATCCTGATGCAGCCTTAAGCCGCGAACAGTTGATTCAGGCAGCTTATCCGGATGATACCTATCTTAATGACCGTGCCATCGACTGTCATATCAAAAGATTACGCAAAAAAATTGGCAGCGACCTAATAGAAACTGTTTATGGTCTTGGTTACAGATTCTGCGAGGCCCGCAAATGAAAAAGCTTTCCTTAAGATTTCCTATCAGCATTCAGATTTCCTTTTTCCTTATAATTGCGGTTTTCGTTCCGGTAGCCGCAATGATGATGCTCAGCACTTACGAAAGCCAGCTGCTTACAATGACAGAAAACTCAAATGTTCAGCAGGGCCGTATTCTCTCCTCAAGTCTCTCTGTTCTGGCACAGGAAAATCACAGCATTTCCTCAGAAAAAGCCCGGAAAATTCTCAGCTCAATGGAAGGCCAGTTTGATTCACGAATCCGTATTCTCGATTCTCAGGGCCACCTGCTTGCCGATTCAAGCCGCATCGATATGACCCCGGAAAAACAGGCTTCGGAAAACTCTGGACTTTCCCTTCGCCTG
>CAMNGG010000379.1 GCA_946537975.1 uncultured Treponema sp.
CTTCCCTGATCTGTCAAAGAGCAGCGCCGCTGCAGATTTACTGAAGCGACGGTGAAAATGAATATACATCTCTGACAAAAAAGTGTCAAGTGTCTGACCTTGTTTTTAACAACTTTTTTGAATATTTTTTTTAATAAATTTTTAATCCCTTATAATCTGACTATGAAGATTTTCCAGCTGATTTGCCGCTTCCTTAAGCTTCTGAGCAGTATTATTAACTGTTCCTGTAGAGTTCGAGAAGTTTTCTATTCCCGAAGAAATCTGGCGTACAGTTGCGACAATCTGATCGAAAGAAGTTGACTGCTGGTTAATAATCTCCTTAATCTGATTTGCAGATTCAACAGTAATTTCTGAAGAAGACTGTATATCAGTAAACTTTTCCTTAAGCTTTTCTGAAAGCTCAAGTCCTTCACGAATTTTTTCTGTACCAGATTCAGAAGTAATAATCAGGTTATCAGAAGAATGCTGAATTTCCGCAATCTGTTTTTTAATCTGGTCTACGGAATTTGTAATTCCCGCAGCAAGACGACGAACCTCGTTAGCAACGATATGGAAGTTCTTTCCGCTGCCACCCGCACTCGAAGCTTCCAGCTCTGCGTTGAAGGCAATAATTCGGGTCTGGTCAGCAATATCATTGATGATTTTTACAATTTCCCAGATGCCGCTTATTTTTTCTCCAAGCTCACGGATACCTGAAATTGTAGCAACGTTAGCATCTGTAATTTCTGTCATCTTATCCAGATTAGACTGCAAAGTTTCAAAACCGACGTTTACATTATTTTCAGTTCCTTCAGCGACAGTAGTTACATCAGCGATTTTATCTACAATACTACGAGTCTGACGATCTGTATCTTCCATAGTTGAAAGAATTTCTTTTACACCTGTAGACTGTTCAAGTGAAGTTGAAGAAGTAGATTGAGCAATTTCCGCAAGTCCATCAATCGGCTCTATCATAGTAGTTCCTATTTCATGAATCTCATTCAAAATAGAGCGAAATAGCAAAACAATCTGATTTACAAGGTAAAGATTGTAAGAAACATCAGATTCAAAATCTGTTGGAACCAGGTCTACTGTGAAAATATCATTTTTAATAATGTGCTGCATGGCAGTTTCAAGCTTATTGCAGGCAGCAAGAATACTGTTCAGGAATGAGTAAACTGCAACCCAGCCAATCAGAACATTAATTAAAAGTACTACAGCAATACGCGAAAGCTGAACTTTTCGCAAACCGGCTCCATAAGTTCCAGAAGGCAGGAAGCCCGAAGTTGGAGACGGAATATTATTATAGAAGTAAACATAAAATAATAATACCGCAATCACGGTTCCCCATAAGACAGGTACAATACAATAAAGCACAAAGGTCTTTGAATAGGACACACCAAAAAATTGTTTTTTATTCAGGATTTTTAAATCAATTCCCTGATCTACAAGCTTGCAGGCATATTCATTGCAAATATTCTTAGTATTGGCAAGAGCAAGCATTCCTGCTAAGTAAGCTCCCAAAAAACAGCTTAATAAACTTACCGCATTTATGCTCAGATTAATCTTATAGAAAAAATGATATCCGGCAGCAAGCATAATTGCACAAATAAAAAAGTAGATGCAGGCTTCTATTGATTTCTTTTTTGGAAGCTTATGAATAGCCAGAAAGAGCTTTGTGCGTTCTTCAAGAGTAAACGCTTCCGTTTCCCATCTCTCAACTTCCAGGGAAGTTTTTCTCATAAGGAAATGATTAGTAATAGAAGAAAGAACAAATTGAGCAAATAAAACTCCGGCAATTACAATAAGTATAATTGGATAATGAGTTTTTAAATTCAGATTCATAATAAAGACTGTGTAAATAAGAAGCACAATACCGCAGGCAATGTCAGGCAGATGACTTGCTCTTAAAATTCTTCTTTCTAATGATAAATTATTTTTTTTCTCTTTCATTATTGCACCTCTTTTGTCATAGCTTCAACTATAGCATCTACTTCGTTTTGAGTATTTTCATTTTCGGCAGTATATTCTGCTGCTTCAGGCTGCAGATTTTTTAAGTTTGTAGAAATAAGACAAAGATTCTGAGCAGAATCGCTGATTTTTTGTGTTGAACTCGAGAAGGTATCTGCAGCAGCAGTTATCTGACGCAGGGTAACTACAATCTGAGCAAAGGAAGCGGTCTGCTGGTCTATGATTTTTTTGATATCTTCTGAAGCATAGTCCATAGATTCAGAAGAGTGCTGCAAATCTTCAAAGCGTTCATTAAGTTCATTTATAATTTTTGTTCCATTGTAAATCTTATTACTTCCATTTTGGGACGAAGCAAGAAGTGCATCGGAAGAATGCTGAATCTCGACAATTCTGTTACGGATTTCGTTTGTAGACTGAATTGTGTTATTTGTGAGACGGCGAATCTCATTGGCAACAAGTGCAAAGTTTTCGCCAACCTCACCTGCACTTGATGCTTCAATTTCTGCATTAAAGGCAATAATGTTTGTCTGATCTGCAATTCCATTGATAATTCTTGCAATCTCATAAATACCGGTAATCTTTTCTGTAAGTTTTTTAATTCCTTCTACGGTAACATCATTTGCGGCTTTAATTTCATCAAGCTTCTGCATATTCTGCTTTAAGATTCCAAAACCGTCTACAATATTGTCGGTAGTCTTTTTAGCAACAAGAGAAACCTCACTGATTTTTTCAGCAATATTTTTTGAAAGATTATCAGTTTCTTCCATTGCAGAAAGAAGTTCTTTTACACCGGAATTCTGTTCCAGAGAAGTAACAGCTGTTTCCCTCGAAATTACAGAAAGCTCATTACTTGCCTCTACCACCGACATACTTATATCCTGGCTTTCTTTAAGAATCTTCTGAAGTATGGAGATAATTGTGTTTATGAGATTCATATTGTACATAAACTCATTTGAAAGATCAGTTTTTACAGGCTTTACCTTGTAAAGACTATCACGGTTTATACCCTCCATAAGATCTCGCATAGCATTAATAGACCGCATCATACGTTTGAATGTCAAAGTTGAATAAAGCACATATACTCCGCTTCCTACAAGCGTAACAAGAAACAGGCGGGGAAATACCAGACTTGCAGTCATATAAGATACGTATGCGCGCCAGGCAAGAATTAATATAAGTACTGCGGTTATAAGAATAGGTGCAAAAAGATTACAACCAGCAATCAAAGTTGAACTGAGTCCAAAAAAATGAATTCTTTCAACCTCTGCTTTTGATACCCCCTTCTCTACAATCTTTGAAGCATGACGGGAACAGACCTTTTGCGCTTCTATACTAAGAGTCCAGATGGCAGCACATAAGGCGCCAAAATAGGTCATTGCTGACATAAGAATCAAACTGTCAGAATCAAGTTTTACAACTCTTGAAAGAAGCACCATCCAGCCAGCGCTGTGACCTATATAAAGCACAAATACAACCGCAGAAATTGTGGCAGGCAATTTCATAAGCTTTTTCATGAGCTTAGTGCGTTCTTTTTCTGTTGTTTCATAAAAATAAAAGGTAGCCAGCTCTTCTGAAACAGATTGAGTTACCATAGTGTTGATTATCCAGAAAACAAAAACATGGAGCAGGATACAAATCAAAAAACCACTTACAATTGAAAAAAGCAGATTATCGAGAGGTATTCTACCAATTTGATTACAATATAAGATAGTCAAACTTTCATATATTATAATCCAGCTTCCTACCCGTCTTGTAATTTCGTTGGTAAACTTGTCTTCTTCACGAATCGCATTCCTCTTCATTTTAATTTTTTCTTTAATATTCATACACACCTCTGTGATACTCCGGCAAGACCGGACATTTTTTTATTTCGAAGTCAGCGCAATTGCGCCATCCCAGTTTTCAGGTTTATTTACTGCAAATTCATTACAGCGTTCAAGCATTAGCATTGCGGCCTTATCATCCGGCAAAAGTTCAAGTGCCTTTTCAAAATAAGGTATAGCAAGTGTGAAAGCTCCTTCATTATAAGACTTGAAGCCTTTTTCGTAGGCTTGTCTAAAGGCAACAGGAAGAACAGTCTGATCAACCCGATATATATAGACCGCCTCTTTTTTTCCTTTTACCTTTACCGAATCCAGAAGCAGAAGCTTCAAGTCTTCTTCAGCCTCCTTTAATTCATTTCTAACGGCTTCTGAAATTATAATCTTAGCACCATAAAGCTTGGTAAGTCCTTCAAGTCGGGAAGCAAGGTTTACTGTATCACCAATTACTGTATAGTTTGTTTTATCTGAAGAACCAATTTGTCCTACAATAACATCTCCCGAATGGATTCCAATTCCAATATCAAATTTAATTCCTTCTGGAAATTTTAACTGTCCGTGAGGAATTGAAGGGAGCTGTGAATACATTTCTATTGCGGCTTCCACTGCCCTTTTTGCGTTATCGTTATAGCTGATTGGAGCACCAAACAATACCATGATTGCATCACCAATAAACTTATCTACTGTACCGCCGTATTTTTTTACAATGTCCACCATTCGGGTAAAATAAGTATTCAAAAAGTTTACGACATCCTCTGGTTTATTTACTTCACTGATTGAAGTAAAGCTTCGGATATCACTCATGAGAATTACAACGTTTCTCTTTTCATTATTATTTTTAAGCTCCTGCTCTCCATCGGAATTAAGGAAGTCGTTAATAACTTCTTCAGGTACAAATTTAGAAAAGGCTTTTCTGAGCTTCATTTCCTGTTTGGTAAGTTCCGCCCTTACCAGAGATTCCTGAATAAGATTTGCAAGTGAAGGTAAAATAAAATCTATTGTAGACTGAAGCTTATAGGTGAAGCATCTCTTTCTGGTGGAAGCCAGATGCAGGGTACCAATAATATCATTGCCACTTCTGATTGAAAAAGCACAATAAGATTCATATTTATTTTTTTCCGGACGGGAAAGAAGAACGTTTTCTACATATTTTTCTTCATAGGTAATTGTATGATTTTTCTTTATCTGACTTTCAAACTCCGAATGACAGATATTCCAGAATTCATCTCCAACAGAGGCTTCAAAAAATTCTGTTCCGGAAATATAAACTCTTGACGGCTGGGTATCTAAAATCAAGGCAATTCCGTCATAGGCGCAGGCTGTATAAAGCATTCTGAAAATCTTTTCTATAAGATAATCTGTATCCTTAACAAAAGAATATAGCTCTACAATATTTTGCGAAACATTAAAGAAGAAATCACTTTTATCCATTGTATTTACAAGCCAGCGGACAAGTCTGAACTCATCGTCACAAGACTTTTTTTCCAGGAATTCTTCTTTGTCTATATATTTAGTATTTAATAAATCATTTACGGCAGAAAGCAGACTTTCAATTTTATCATTTGCGATGAGCACAGCCCGGTTTGCTTCCCTTGCGGTTGTCCAGAAATCAAAAATAGAATCATCTGTCGAAATTAAAATCAGAGGCAGAGCTGTATTATCAGAACCGGTTTTCAGAATTTTACAAAGTTCAATTCCATTAATTAAAGGCAAATCTTTATCAGCAATAAAAAGTGAAGGCGGCTCATTTATTATCGCTTTAAGGGCAGAAAAGCCATCATCAAAAGCTTTTATTTCATAACCCTTTTCTTTAAGAGCGGAAGATATAATTTTTGTGAGAAGCTTTGAATTTTCTGCAAGATAAATTACAGGTTCTGCTTTTGAATTATTCTTCTTACTCATTAAGCAGCTCCTTAATTTTTGCAGTCAGGTTTTCACGTTCAAAATCTGACTTAACTATATAGCCCTGGGCTCCCAGCTCTTTAACCTTTTCCTGGGTATCACTTTCGAATACGGAGGAAACAATAATAACAGGAATATTCTTAAGCTCATCCTTATGACGCATATTATGAAGCAAAACAAAGCCGTCCATACGAGGCATTTTTACGTCAGTTATAACGAGGTCAAACTGATACTGTTTCATTTTTTCAAGAGCATCAATTCCATCTACTGCGGTGGTTACATTATAGTTTTCTGCTTCAAGAATAATCTGTTCAATATGGCGGGTTGTATGAGAATCATCAACTACAAGAATTGAGTGAATTTTCTTTGTCTTTTTTACTTCAAGATTTTTAATATCATAAACATTTACAACATTAAAACGCCGTATTGTATCGGGAATATTGAGGACCGGAATAATTCTGTAGTTCTCATCAAAAACAACTCCCTGAAGCGCTTCAAAGTTTTTAAGAATTGGAGGAACCGGTTTAATAACTACTGTTCCGTAATGAAGAATCTCATCTACCATCACTCCGATTTTGCGGTTCAGATATTCAAGAATAACAACAGATATTTCTGTTTTTGTATTTATATGCTTTGTGGAATTTGAATTAATAATATCAAAGTCGTAAACAGGGACTAACTCATTATGATAGTTTATAACCGGACAGTGCTGCATCTGCATAAAATCAGCTTTTTCAACTGTTACAATTTCTTTGATATAATGAGAAAGAATAAGATAAGAATTATTTGAAACCGAAACAAAAAGTCCGTCCTGAGTTGCCAGAGAGGCAGGCAGGGAAAGTTCAAAGGATGTTCCCTTGTTCAGTTCTGTGTAAACTGTGATTTTTCCTTTAAGCTTATCCATCTCGGTACGTACTACATCAAGACCAATTCCCCTGCCAGAAAGCTCGGTCTGTTCTTCCTTTGTAGAAAAGCCGGAAGAAAAGATATACTGCAAAAGACTTGTTTCATCTGCTGACACAAGCTCCGATTCTCTCTCAGGAAAAAGCTTAAGAACTTTTGCGCGGATTTTTTCATAATCAATTCCATGACCATCATCCTTTACGTTTACAAAAATTCTGTTAGCAACCTGATTTACAGAAACTGAAATTGTTCCCTTTTCCGGTTTACCAAGCTTTTTTCTTTCTTCTGGTGACTCAATTCCATGGTCTATTGAATTACGCACAAGGTGGATTAGAATTGCCGGCAGCTTTTCAAGAATAAATTTATCTATAGTAATTTCTGATTGAGGAATATCAAAATCTATATTCTTTCCTGTTTTTAAGGCCTCCGCTACAACAGAGCGCTTTATTGGTCTTAAAATCATATCAAAAGGCAGCATTCGCAGGGAAATAATATTTTTCTGAATATCTACGCTCTGACTTTCGAGCACTGTAATAATTTCCGAAACTTCCTGGAAAGCCTGAAAATCTGACGTGCTGCTTTTCTGATTCAGAATGTCAATTTCCTTTTTAAGCTTAATCTGACGCATTATAAGCTTATCAAGCTGCTGCAGGATTGAATCAATCTGAGAAACCTGAATTTTAATTGTCTGGGAATCATGAAAATATTCTGAGTTTTCTTCTCTGATAGCCTGAGTTTCTGAAGCAGGAGCATCCGTCTTGTCTCCATTTGAAAAGGAAGTATTGAATTCTTCACCCTCTAAAGCAAGGTCAATATTTTTAATTACCTCTTCACATTCAGCAAAGCTGTCATCATTTCCGTCTTCGATAGAATCTATAACCTTATGTAAAAGCTCAGTAACTCCCATCAAAAGCTGAATTATATTCTTTGAAATTTCAAACTGATTATTCTGAATATTTTTAAAAACACTTTCGAGATGATTTACTACCTTTTCTATCTGCAGAAATTCCATCATTCGGGAAGAACCTTTTAAGGTATGAAGAAGACGAAGAATTTCTGTTACATAAACAGCATTACGAGTTTCCTTTGCTGCTTTAAAAGCAAGCTCATCCAGGGAATTCAGAATCTCGCGGGCTTCGGCTATGTAATCTGACTTAAATAAATTTTTATCAAGATCCATTTACTTTTCACTCTCCATTAAAAAACTCTCACAAACAGAAGATATATAGGCCGGACTAAATTCATCCAGCGTAAAAGCATAAGGAAGCTCACTTCCATAATCTGAAATAAGTTTCTTGCATTTTGAAAAACAGGAACGGGCAAGCGCTGTGCGGCCGAGATCCAGCAAAACCATTCCGCGGTAAAATAAGGCAGGCCAGAAATCAGGAGAAATTCCTTCTGTTACGGCAAAGAAATTTTCTGCTTCAAGTTTATTTTCAGCATGATATTCAACATAGCCCTGCATAAAATAGGAAAACTTTTTATCCTCAAAAACATAAGCTGAATGAGAACGGGAAATAGCGCGAGCCTTATCAAAATCTCCCTTATTAATTTCCTGACAGATACTTTCATAAAAAGCAACCACAGGCTTATTTTCAGTTTTCTCTACGGTATCAAGGGCGGCTTTGGCTTTTCTGACCTTTTCATTCTGCTCCGAAAACTTCTGGATTTTTATTTTTTTAACTTCCTGCCGATACGCTTCAGTTCTTCTCCGGCTTTCACCCGCTGTCAAAACTTTGTTTGCGGCTGCAGCGGTTTCTATAGATTTTTTTGCAGGATTTTCTTTTACAAAATAATACACAGGTCCGCTGTTTGTTTTATAAATATTTTTTGGAATAATATGCTCGTCTATGGAACCAACTTCATTCATTGAAAAGAAAAGGAGTCCTTCTGGCTTTAGTCTTCCTGTAAGTTTTCTTGTTACAAAACTTCTTGTAGCCTTATCAAAATAAATAAAAACATTTCTCATAAAAAGAATGTCTATATCTTCATAAAAAGGAAGCTTACTTAATAAATCAGAAATAAGATTAAACCTGAAGGTATGAATGTGCTCTAAAAATTCTTTTCTGAAAATTATTTCCCTTTCATTTCTAGTTGAATAAGGTTCAAGAAGAGGATGATATTTCTGGCCGTCGGAACGCAGAGAAAAAACAGAATATACTCCTTTCTTGAGAACAGAAAGTGCATTATCATCAATATCCGAGGCATAAATTGTAAGATTTACATTCATAGAAAGAGCCAGGGCCAGTAGGGAAATAGCTTCTTCCCCTGTCGAGCAGCAGCAGGTCCAGATAGTAAGCTTTCTTCCCATATATTTTGGGAATACTTCCTTTTTCAAAAAATCAAATTGAGCTTCTTCCCTGAAAAAATAAGTTTCATTTACTGTTACAAGATTAATAATTTCATCAAAATCTGCAGAATATGGTGTAAGCTCCTGGCAGAAGCTTAGAGGAGTGATATTTCTGGCGGCTGCTTTTTTTTCTATATGAGTCTGAAGATTATTAACCTGTGAAGCAGCAATAGAAATTCCAGCATAATTGAGGATTTTTGAATTAAGCATTTTCATCACTTCATTCATAAATACCCCCAAGTTCTGAAAGAGCTTTACCGGTAAGATTCCAGAGTCTTTTAGGAATCTGTTTTAAGGAAAGTACTTCGCAGGAAGCTCCCATTTCGTAGGCAGCTCTTGGCATACCAAAAATCACAGAGCTTTCTTTATCCTGAGTAATTGTATAAGCTCCCAGTTCTTTTAAATGCAGGCAGCCCTTTGCACCATCTGCACCCATTCCTGTTAATATTACGGCTATGCAATTCTGGCCAAAAACCTGGGCGGCACTTTCAAACATTTTATCTACAGAAGGTCTTAAAAAATTAACCGGCTCATCATGGCTTAAAACAATTTGAAAATCCTGTTCCGGAAACTGGAAAAAGGTTATATGCAAATCAGAAGGAGCAAGATAAACATGCCCCGCAAGAGGCTTTATATTATTTTCTGCCAGATGCACCGGGAGAGAAGATTCTGTTGCGAGCCAGGTTATAAGATTTTTATCAAAGAACGAATCGATGTGCTGTGTAATGATTACTGGTAATGGAAAGTTCGGCCCTATTCCTTTTAGGAATTCGAGAATTGATCCAGGTCCGCCGGTTGAAACTCCAACAAGAACAGCCTTGTACTTTCTTTTTGTATATTTTTCGTCTATCTCCTGAAGATTATTTTGTATTTTACCTTCCTCTGAAATAGAAAATAAAGAAGACAAATGCTTTTTATAAAGACTTGAACACTTTATATCAAAAAGCAGCTGTTCAAGATAAGCTGAATATTCGCCAATTTTTTCTTCTGAAAAATTAATAAAATCAGGCTTTTGCAAAAATTTTACTTTATCTGAAGTATAAGAAGGGCTTTCCTTTTCTTCGTAATAAATCACCGAAGGTAATTCTGCAGTATGACAATAATCTGAAAGCGTACTATTTCTATCCTGATCAAAAAGTGTTTTATCGCAGATAACAATATCCGCAGCGGTATTCAGGCTTTCTGTTTTCAGCTCACTGTATGAGGTTACTTCCCCCAGCCATTCAAGCTTTTCTGATTTGAGAAGGATTTCTTTTATTACTGAACGAACCACTACTGAAGAGGCCGCAACAAAAACTTTTATCACAATACCTCCAGCAG
>CAMNGG010000380.1 GCA_946537975.1 uncultured Treponema sp.
CGCATGTTATGTTCTTCCGGCCCGCGGTTGGAGTAGGCATACCTGTCAAAGCCAATAATCTCAAATCCGTGTTTTTTATAAAATGAAATTGCCTTAAAGTTAAAGGTCTGAGTTTCGAGCACCACCATTCTGGCCCCGCTTTTTACAGCAGCTTCTAAGATTGCCTCCATGAGCTTTGTGCCAACGCCGTTTCTTCTGTTACCCTGCTCAAACACACAGATATTCGCAATCCTGAACCGGTTGTTCCATTTTTCTAAAAATCCTTCTACCATGCCAATAAGCTTGTCGCCCTCAAAAGCACCGTAAGCAACAGGTTCATCCAGCCAGTCCGACAATAAATCTTCATCAAGCGTCATCCTAAGAGGCTCCTCGCTCATCACCCACTTAATGGCAAAACCTTGTCCCACAGGTTCAATAGAAAGATACCTATCCGAAAGAATCTCCGCCTGATATTTTTTGCCTTTAAATTTTTTGTAGTCCAGTTCCTTTATAGTCATTTTTTTCTCCCGGGCGCATCCCCCTTAATCGAAGTTCCGTTAAAAACGACAGTCCGTCGCGACTGTCGTTTAGGAACAACGTGAAATGGGGGTGCGAGATTTATTGAGCCTCTTCGAGCCTGTCGGGCCTTCCGCCATTCCGTACGGTGCTTCGCACCTACCTCCAGCCTCCTCGGCTTCGCCTGCCTTCGCAGCACAGCTGCTCGGAGACTCGCTCAAAATGCTCCACTGGAGCATTTTGCCGGCTTACAGCCGTCGCTCCCTAGGTGGCCGCCTTCGGCGTGGCTCCATACCCTTGCGCATCTTCCTACTGCAAATTTAATTCCATATCAATACATTCCCAGTCAGTACCAAGAATCTTCATAACTCTTTTGCTGAATGGCTTAAAGCCCACTGCCTCATAACAAGCCTGCGCCTTTGGATTATTTGCAAAAACTCCGAGCGTTGCTCTAGTAGCATTCAGTTCCTTTTTAGAATATTCAATTACCAGCTCAAGCATCTTCTTGCCATAGCCTTTGCCACGAATCTCAGAAGAGACAATTACAAAACCAAAGCGCACTGTCGTCTTCACGTTCTCATCAGGTATTAAAACAAAGAGATGCCCGATTACATTTTCTTTTTCATCAACTGCTGTGAGCGGAAAAAAATCCAAGCCGGCTTTTCTCTCTGCGTAATTTTCATTCAACTCATTTCCCATCAGTGGAAACTTTCCGATTCTATCAGCCGACCACTGGAATAAAGTTTTTTCATCCTTTACCCAGCTGCAAATAATCTGAGAATCTTCAGCTTTATATGGTCGTAATTTCATGTTCATATTTTATATTCCTTTGCTCAAAAACATTTCCATAGGCTGTTCGTAGCCTGGGATATTCATTATAAGACTGCCGCAATCTTTGTAGCCGTTTTTCTATAAAAGTGCTGGACTGTTTCATCAACCTGGGTTGAAGTCAAAACCATACCATAGCCTTGTTTGCCGGCAACAAGTCGTTCTCTGTCCTCGTCCGTAAAAGTTTTCTTCAAATCAGCAAACTGCAAGCCTTCAAGTATTTCATTTATGAATTCCATTACCGCCTGACAATTTATTATATCATAAAATATCTATTTATCATTTATCAAAGTAACTTTTGAGAAAATCTTTTCGGCCACAGATTCCATCAATTCGTTTTTGTAAATCTGCTTTTCTACACAATCTTCAAATTACATTCCGCCTTAAGGATTTTTAGTTTTGTAAAATAAAAAAGCTGTGCTAAAATAATTTATATAACAATAAGTTATATAACAAATATTTATTAAGGCAGCAAAATGAAACAAAACTTTATCCTAAGATTTTTCTCTCCTTCTCAAAATGCTCTGTCAAAACTTTCTACAAAAGAAAAAGGCCAGATTCCTATTGTATTATATGGAAATATTATTTTTATTTTAGGATTTTTTGCTACTACTCTAACAGAATATACGCGTGGCACTTATGTTCCAATGATTTTCTCTATAGTGACCCAATTAACTTTTCTTTCAGCAGCTATACTGATGAAAAGAGATAGAATTGAAGTTGCCATAACAATCGATACCTTTGGTATGCTGGTGGCGATTGCGGGAATAGTATTCTTTATGGGAATGGGAGAATCACCTCTGGAGATTTACCGTTCAGCCTGCTTTATAGTTGTAATGGCGATTTTCAATCAGTTCTTTTCAATCAGGAAATATCAGATTTTAATATTCCTCTGTGCGACACTTTTTGAATGGGCTTTAGCATCTGCTTTTGAATTCCGGGCATTAAAAGGAGTAAACTTTTTTGAAACTGTTGCCGCTATTGGAATCGGAACTATAGCTATTGGAACCAGTCTTTATGGTATGATGATTTTGTGGAATCAGAATCAGAAAATCACAACAGAAGCTGTACAAGGCCGCGATGAAGCAGACAAGTCCCTGCATACAATCCGCAAGGTTTTTGAACAGAGTGCTGAAGGACTGGAAATTGGAAATCAGCTCAATAGTGAAGTTCAGAATGTAAATACCGGTATAAAAAATATAAATGAGCTTTACCAGTATCTTTCTTCTGAATCTGAAAATCTTTCAAAACAAACTCAACTCGTAAGCAACAGCAGCAATGAAGTTATCAGTCAGGTTTCAAGAATGCAGGATAACATCAATAATCAAAATGATTCGCTTGTTGGAACCCTTACAGAAATGTCTCGTGTTGTAAAAAGACTTTCTAAAATTACTGAAATTGCGGAAAGCAGAAAATCTTCGATGAACGAAATGATTCACAGTTTTGATGTTCATCTTTCGCAAATTAAAAGTCTGGAAAATGATGTTGCCAGGGTTCAGGAATCTTCAAAGCAGATTGAAGCCTTTGTAGATACTGTAAATAAAATTGCATCTCAAACTGGACTGCTTGCCATGAACGCCTCAATCGAAGCAGCTCACGCAGGAACTCTTGGAAAAGGCTTTAATGTTATTGCTCAAGAAATCAGAAAGCTTTCCGAACAAACCTCAAGTAATGCGGCACAGATTACAGATTCTCTGAAAGGTATTTGATAAGGGGTTTGATCCCGCAGATACATAAGCGGATTTTGAACCTGATTTTTGTACCAGGCAACCACATCTGGAATACCCTCCCCAAATACAAGATTGCGGCGTATGCGATCTACTCCCATAGGAGTGGTATGAAGCTTATCAAGATTCTGTAAAAGTTCGTTATTCATTATTTTTCCTTCTCGTCACTGGATGTCGTATTACAGTTTTCAGATTGTCCGCACTTATTTTTCGTGGATCACTCAGATAGATTTCATGATGAAGTCTTGTGGCTGAAAAATCTAACTGCCAGTCGTTAGTTTCTGCAAACTCATCCATCAGTTTGATTGAAGCGGGTTCATCATCATAAGAGCCTTTGTGCATAATCTGAACGCA
>CAMNGG010000381.1 GCA_946537975.1 uncultured Treponema sp.
GGAGACCAGTTTCTTAAAATTGATTTAGGTGCTAACTTCCCTTTAAATTTTGGTAAGAAGCTTTATGTCGGAGGAATGGCCTCTGTAGGTTATTACAGATTTCTGAATCAGTATTTTGCCCTGGGTGGTGATGTTATAATCGGCTACAATGTTTCTATAGGAAAAAAGCCTTTGTTTGCTGTTCCTATAACCTTTGGAGCTATGTACCAGCCTTATGTAGGAAAATTTGAGTTCCCGCTTATGCTCAATATTGGTATTGCGACACTTTCCTGCCAGTCGCTGACTTACTTCCCCGCTTTCTGTGCAAAATTCACCGGCGGTGCTTTTTACAGATATAATGAAACCTGGTCCTTTGGTCTTTCTTCAACAACCTACTGGGTTCCTCAGTTCTTCCTGCTGGATAAAAACACTAACGGCTATTATGCAAACGAGGGCCTTCCAAAGAAGAAGGTTGACCATGGTGTCTTTACCAGTGCAAGTCTTTCAGTTCGCTATCACTTCTAAAACAGGATATAAAAATGAAAAAAAATGCTTTACGTAAAATTACAGCCTCTCTTTTTATAATTTCAACACTGGCCTTTACTGGTTGTCAGCAGGCAATATATGAAGCAATAAGAGAAGATGTAGAGCCTGAAAAAGCTACCGTTTCCGGAAATATTGGAGCAATTACCCGTTATACTGCGGGCGGCAATGAATACCTTGTTCTTGCGGCAAATGAAGGCTTAAAATATAAACAGAAAGATAAAAACTCACACGGAGAATGGAAAGGCTATGGCATTCCTTTTGAACTGCACCATTACGATTTTAATTCTTCAAGCCATGCAGGCCAGCAGATTCTTTCGGTTCTTGCGGACTCAACTTATTTATATATAATCAGTGCTTCTTACGGACACACAAGCATTGAAGGTTCTTCTTATCCTTCATCTATTAATCTTTATGCAAAAAGCATTTCTGCAAACGGCACAGACTGGAGCAGCGCAGGAAGCTGGGCTTCTGTTCCTACAAAAATCGGAGACATCCAGCTCTTCCCTATCTATGTTGATAGTGATGAAGTTTTCCATTCTGATTTCAGAGTATTCCAGACTAACGCTCCTAAAAAGGAACACAGAGCTGCCTTTGTTCGTACTTATGATTATACAAACAAGGTATACAAGTACTTCCGCCTTAATGGAGCTGATACACCGGCAGATGTTACCACAGATGTTGAGGCAGCAATTATCGATCCAAATCCTTCTTCTGCGGCAAACTACAAAGCAACTGCACTTTCTGCGGTCTGGTTTGGTGGTGCAATAAAATATTTTACAACACCTGCCGCCACAACCAACGAAACTTATACAGATGAGGCAAGCTACTATTATTACTCTAATGGTGATACAAGGCTCTTATACAGTAATGGAGGCGCTCCTGTAGAAGCCCTGAATACTGACGCTGTAATTTCGGCTCTTGCGACAACAGCGGATTCAATTCTTATTGGTCACGGAAAGGCTAATGGAGCTGAAGGCGGTATTTCCAGAGTTCTTCATACTAATGGAGTTCCGGCAAATTCAAAGGCTAATTTTGAAACTAATGCTGAATTCCAGATTACAAAAGCCTATATGGTAATGGCTCTTGTAAATGCGAGCCCGGAAAAAACCGAAAAGGAAAGCGGTCTTTATGCGGCTATTACCTTCTCCGGTTCTGCGGATAACTTTGATAATATTGGCCTCTGGTCTTATTATCCTGGAAGAGGTAACTGGAACCGAGAATAAGCCTAAGAGGCAGGCTGTATCTGCCGACAAAACGGAGATTTTATTGTCAGATAGTCTATTCGAGCAAATTAAACTGACTCAAGAACCACTGGCTGCACGAATGCGGCCACGAAATCTTGATGAGTATATAGGTCAGGACCATATTGTAGGAAAAGGCCGTCTCCTTCGCCGTGCCATTGCGGCAGACCAGCTTACATCTGTAATTTTTTACGGACCTCCGGGAAGCGGAAAAACTACCCTGGCCCGCGTAATCGCAAATCATACAAAATCAAACTTTATTACACTGAATGCAGTTCTTACCGGTGTTCAGAATATCCGCGACTCAATTAAGCAGGCAGAAGATTACTATAACCTTTACAGCCGCCGAACAATTCTTTTTGTAGACGAGGTTCACCGCTGGAATAAAAGCCAGCAGGATGCCCTTCTGCCCTGGGTAGAAAACGGAACAATTATTCTTATTGGTGCAACTACCGAAAATCCTTTTTTTGAAGTAAACAAGGCCCTGGTTTCCCGTTCGCGGGTATTCCAGCTTAAGCCTCTTACCTATAATGACCTTGAAAAGGCTGCCCACCAGGCTTTGAGCGATGTTGAGCGTGGTTATGGCCACTGGAAGGTTGAGTTTGAAGAAGGTGCTCTTGAGCATCTGATTGAAACTGCAAATGGTGATGCCCGTTCCCTTTTGAACGCTCTGGAGCTTGCCATTGAAACTACTCCGGAAAAATGGAATCCTTACGCAGAGCCGCCTGTACCGGCTTACGGCACTAAGATTTATATAAGCAAGGAAGCCGCCGAGGAATCTATTCAGAAGAAAGTAGTTCTTTACGACCGCGACGGCGACTATCACTATGATATTATTTCGGCTTTTATAAAATCTTTGCGTGGACGCGACCCGGACGCTGCCTGCTACTGGCTGGCCCGCATGGTTGCCGCCGGTGAAGACCCGCATTTTATTTTCCGCCGCATGCTTATTTCTGCCTGCGAGGATACAGGGCTTGCAGACCCTAACGCAATAACTGTTGTAGAAAGCTGTGCAAACGCCTTTGACCGCGTTGGAATGCCGGAGGGACGCTATTTTCTTGCACATGCGGCCTTGTATCTTGCGACCGCACCGAAATCTAACAGCAGCATGGCCTTTTTTGATGCGCTGGCGGCAGTTGAAAAAGAAGACGCAGAAGTGCCTAATCATCTTAAAGATAACAGCCGCGATGCAGAAGGCTTTGGCCACGGAGCAGGCTACCTCTACCCTCACGCTTACCGCGACCACTGGGTTGCCCAGCAGTATCTTCCTGATACCTTAAGCGGCCGGGTTTTCTACACTCCAAGTACCCAGGGCTACGAGGCTACAATACGAGACGGAGTACTTGCCCGCAGAGAGCTTCAGATTGCGGCTATTCTTGAAAAGGCTCAGAGTCATGAGCAGTATACTTCTGATGAACTTGCTTCTTCTCCTGAGGAAACGGGTTCAATCAATGTATTTACAGCCAGAAAGGGAAGCGCCAGTGATGGCGATGCAGAAAAATCTGAGTTTGGAGAAAACCCTATCTCAGAATGGTGGGTTAATGAGCACTTTAAGAGTGGCAGCGTAAAGACAGAAGAAAACCTGACCTTTAGTCCTAAAGACCCGGCAAAGGAAGTTGTATTAAACCGCGCCGACCGCTTCTGGCAGCAGAGACTTGATTCTAACAGGGCCGAAGTACTGCTTGGAATCCGCGACACAATGACATCTATGGCAGAGCTTTTGCGCCATCACCGTTCTTTAATCTGGAATGCAGACAGTGGACTTTTGCTCTGGGATATTGCCCGAAAAACTCCGGAAGGTGTTACCTGTGGTGTCTGCCGCACAGAAAAAGGCATGCAGATTCTTGAACAGTATGGCCGAACTCTTGGCAGCCTTGACCGCCCTATTTTACAGCACCGTGGTCAGTCAATTTCAACTGATTTTTTGACGCAAAAGGATTTTTATAATATTCTCGTAAAGTTTCAGTATAACGGTGTAATTTTTGACCGAATGTTCTTTACAGACCCTTTTGCCAGCGAGCCTTCTATTATTGCCCTTGCTGATTCACTTTGTGGAATTATGACTCCGCAAAAAGAAGCAGATGGTGATGATACAGCGCCTGCCGTTCCATATTCAGATGCAGATAAGGATGATAAGTCGGGCGAAGAGTTTGCCTACGAATGCCCTCTGGCAGACGGCTGGAAGGTTGTAATTTCACAGAAGATTCCGTGTCACGGGCAGCACATAAGTGAGCTTGTCCGCAAACAGATTCTTCCACCTGAAAACCTGGGACAATTCCGCGAAACCCTTGATAAGATGGAAGCGGCTGAACAGGAATTCTTTGGAGACAGGGAAAATCAGCTTTTTTCATGGGACAGCATCTTTATTGCAAACCTCTTTAGAAAACGAGGCTTTAAAGTAAAGGTTGCCTCTCAGGTACTCACCGAAAAGCGCCGCATAACTCCGGCAGAAATTGAAAAATGGTTTACACCGGAAAGTTCTGCCTATGGTGCAAAAATGAGCGAAGCCTGCGGTAACGCAGACCTGCAGAAAATTGTAAACCTGCTTATTTCAGCCTGCGACAAAACAATTTTTGAGTGGAAGAGTGAGGTTGCGTTTTTTACAATAGAGAAGAACTAAGCAAGGTAGAGGTCTGCGGTGGTTTCGACAAGCTCAACCACCGTACGGACCGTCTAATCCCTAATCGAATCAATATTAGCTTTTCCGCCTGGAACGAAAGGAAGAACATTCTCCTCGCTGTCTACACTGATACGAACAAAGCATGGCTTGTTGCTGCGCTTTGGGTCAAAGGCCTTTTTATACCATTCAGGATCACTGTCGGCATCTACGGCTTCAAGACCAAAACCGCGGGCAATAGACAAGAGGTCTGGAGAGCGGCCGAATACAGAGGCAGAGTAGTTCTTATCAAAAAGGAACTTCTGCTGCTGATAAACCATACCCAGAGTTCCGTTCTGGAAAACAATGATTGTTACAGGCAGATTAAGCTCCGCAAGCGTTGCCATTTCCTGAACATTCATCATGATTGAACCGTCACCTGAGAAGCAGACAATGCGCTTGTCCGGATTTGCGATTGCGGCACCGAGAGCTGCAGGAAGGCCAAAGCCCATTGTTCCAAGACTACCGGAAGTTAGGAAGGTACGAGGACGCTCTACAGGGTAATACTGGGCAGCCCACATCTGATGCTGTCCAACGTCTGTTGTAGCGATGAGGCTATCTGGGGCAAGACCGGCGGCCGCCGCAAGCTCGGGTATTTTGGAAATGATTTCGCGGGGATTTGCCAGCTTTTCGTTCTTCGGGCGGCCGCATTCTACAGAGTGGCATTCCTTTTTAAGCTTAGTAATCTTTTTAAGCCAGCCCTCGTCTGAAGAGATTTTCTTTTCGCTTACAAGCTGGGCAATTACAGGGAATACAGATTCAACATCAGCTACTACAGAAATATAAGAATTCATTATCTTATCTACTTCCGCAGCATCAATATCAATATGAATGATTTTTGCATCAGGGCAGAACTGATTTACAAGACCTGTTGCGCGGTCATCAAAGCGAACTCCGGCCGCAATTACAAGGTCTGAGTCGTGCATTGCAACGTTTGCGGCATGACTTCCGTGCATACCAACCATTCCAATAAAACAGTCTGAGCTTTCAGGAAGGCAGCCCAGGCCCATAAGGCTGGTTACTACAGGCAGATGGTAATTCTGAACAAAGGCTTTTATTCCGCCAGCGGCTTCTTCTGAGTTACAGCCGCCACCGCAGTAAAGAACCGGGCGTTTAGCCTTTGCCAGGGCTTCTGTGATTTTTCCCATTTTTTCTGAATATTCATCAATAGGTGTATGAAAGCGGATGTCGTGCAGGCGGATTTTTTTGATATCCGGCCAGGCGTCGAAATCGCATTCCTTGAGCTGAACGTCGCGGGGAACATCAATTAAAACTGGTCCCGGACGGCCGCTTGTAGCAATCTCAAAAGCCTTTGGAATTGCCTCAAGTAAATCATATGGAGTTTTAATAAAGATAGAATGCTTTGTAATAGGGAAGGAAAGGCCAAAGGTGTCGGCTTCCTGGAAGGCATCGGTTCCAATCAGGCTTGTGTTTACCTGTCCTGTAATTGCGATGATTGGGATTGAATCTGCGCGGGCATCTGCAATTGCTGTAAGAAGATTCATTGCCCCAGGACCGGAGGTTGCAAGACAAACGGCTGGCTTTCCTGTTGAACGTGCCATTCCCTGGGCAATGAATCCGGCAGCCTGCTCGTGGCGCACAAGGACGTGTCGGATTGAAGAGCGGTTGAGTTCGTCATAAAGAGGGAGAATTGAGCCTCCCGGAATTCCCGCTACGGTTTCAATACCATACATTTCCAGTAACTTAACAATGATTTGTGCGCCTGTGTGTTTCATTATAAATCTCCTGTTACGGTGGTTTCGATACACGTGCTTCGCACGCACTCAACCACCGTGTGTATAAATAAAAAAGCTCCCCTTACCGGAGAGCTTCTTTTATATTTTTTGCTTATCACAAAGTATATAACATTCACTCTCTGGTTATTTTTCAACCACAAGGACGAGGACTGTTACGACTTTGACTAAAGCTTTTAATTTCATTGCCTTTATTTTCCAAATTTTTGACGTTGTGTCAAGGGTTATTTTAATCTATAATGTAGTGCAAATGTCGCTCAATTGTAATGAAATAAATCTGATTCTCGAAGAACTCAAGCTTGAAGGCTCTTTTATTCAGGATATTATTCAGCCGGGTTACGATACTCTTGCACTTTATACCTATAAGGAAGGCTGTGCAAAAACTTTACTTATTTGTACGGCTCAGAACTCGGTACGCCTTAATGAAACCCGCAGAAAAATTACAAAAAACGATAAGCCCCTGCGCTTTATGGAATTTCTGAGGGCTCACATAAAGGGCTGCCGCATTAACTCAATGAAACAGATTGGAGTTGAGCGTGTTGTAAAGCTGGAGCTCAGCCGTCTTATCAGCGAAAAACCGCGCGGTGCGGCAAACGGTACGGTGCACATTTCTCTTGTAAAAAAGCCGGTGCTCAGCAAGGAAGAGCTTGAGGCCCAGGGCGAAGCGGCGGAGATTGAAGAGAACTATATTCTTTATATAAAGCTGTGGAACAATGCAGCCAACGTAATTCTCTGCGACACGGACGGCACAATTCTTGAGCCTATGTTCAGAAGACCGGAACGCGGGGAAGTAAAAGGGGAAAGATTCTGTGAGCCCGCCGCGGACGAGGAGAAGGTAGCTCAGGCCTTAGAGCGGTTCCCGGTGAGGGAATGGGAGCTCGGGGAAGCCGGGGGTTTTAGGGGCACTCCCCTAGGAGAGAGGGTAGCGGACAAGACCGCAGCGCAGCGAGGACTTGGTAGCGAGGGGGATACTTCCCCCACCTTACCTGCCTTTGAAAATTTTAACTCCTACATCGACTGGTGGTACTCGGAGCATTCGGATAACCTGTCGCGCGAGGCTCTGCTGGAAAAGGCTGAAAAATGGTATAACTCGACCCGCTCTAAAAAGGAAGCGGCTCTGCATAATCTTGAAGCAAAGCTTGATTCGTTTAAGAATTCGGATCAGCTTAAGCACCAGGGCGACTTGATTTTGAGTTTTGGTTATCTGCTTGACGGCTCAAGCAATTTTCTTGAATGCGAGGATTATGAGACGGGGAAGACGATTCGTCTTATGATTGACCCGAAAAAATCTGCGCAGGATAATGCGGCCGATTATTACAAAAAATACAAAAAGGCTGTTTCCGGTTCAGAAGATTTACTTCACGATATTGAGCTTGCAAAAAAACAGCTTGAAAAACTGGACTCACAATTTGAAGAAATTAAGAGGGAACAGAATCCTGTAAAAATTGAGCAGTTGCTCCGCCGCGACACTACTCCAAAGCAGCAGCAGAAAAAAAATCATCCGGGGCTGGACTACACTGTAAACGGCTGGTACATTCTGGTTGGCCGGGATGCGAACGAGAACGATGAACTGCTGCGCCACCTTGTTCGCGGTGACGACCTCTGGCTGCATGTGCGCGACTTTCCCGGCGGCTATGTTTTTATAAAAGCCCGCAAGGGTAAAACTGTTCCGCTGGATATTTTGTTAGATGCGGCTAACCTTGCAGTTTATTATTCCAAGGCCCGCAACGCCGGAAAAACAGACCTTTACTATACTCATGTAAAATATCTGCGCCGCGCAAAGAACGGACCTAAAGGGCTGGTACTACCGACCCAGGAAAAAAATCTTTGTATTGAACCGGATAAAGCCCGCCTTGCCAGGCTTGACTCTTTACATGAAGAGGCACAGTTATGAAAAACAGCCGAAGCAGGTCAGACAAACAGCATAGGCCGATAAACAGTTATTCCTGCGTTGCCCCATATTTTTACATGCCCCTTTATCCCGGAACTGCAAAACACGCCTGGAAATATATATTCACTATTTTAAAAGATTTTTTTATCCTCCAGCACCTGCAGAAATTCCACATCACAAAAAGGCGGGTTATTAATGTTGATACCGCAATAGACGAAAAGATTCCTTTTGTTCCGCAAAAGATTTTTGTTTATCTTAGCTTTGTAAGTTTTTTTGTCAGACCTATTGATATGTTAAAGCATAATCTGGGCTTAAAAAAAGCGGCTCCCTATTTGTGTGTTTACCTCAAATTTCTTACAAGTGTCTATAGAAATGCCGCATCGATTTACCGCTACACAATGACTACAACAAGTCGTCCCAGATATTTAAAAACTCATAAATTCAGAACTATACATTTTTTTGATCCTCACCTGCTTTGCGTTCCAAGTATTCATGTTGCGATTTCTGCCGGGCTTTATGCCTGGTTCAGACAGTTTTTTAAAACCGGTTTATTTCCAGAAAAAGAAGCTGAGGCATATCTTAATGAAATAAAGAAGCAGGCTCTCGCAATTGTGGAAAGTGTTTTACTGGTAAAGCAGCACAGCGTGAACTGCATTCCTCTTGCTCTTTACATGCTTACTTCAACAATGAATAAATCTTTCTTTTCAGCACAGGATGCAATTGATTTTATTGATTCTCTTTTTATTGATTCAACTGAAATTGACCAGGCCACAAGAAAGGAAATTATTGAATACTTTTATTATATGTATGACCGGGCTCTTCTTGAAAGCAAATACTCTTCCGACTGGCGCTTATGCATTCAGCACTGGCTCGAGGATTTTGCAAAAGAACAGAATAAAACTGTCAAAGTTCAGAATCAAAAGAACTGATATTTTACTCCGGCAGTTAGAGATATTCCCGGCATTGAATATCCGTCTACGGACTGATACTGCCAGTTTAATAAATTATCTACCTTAAGGTATGGAGTGAATTTTCCTTTAATTGCCGCCCCCTCTGCCGTAAGCCCTACAAGAAGATAAGGCTTTAAATAATAAATATTCATATTTGAAGTATAGCGGCGACCTGTATAAGAAGCGGTTAAGCTGATTCTTGCAAGCTCGAAGTTTAAGCTATTCACCAGAGTACAGACAAAATCCGGAGTCCACATTATTCGTTTGCCATAGGTAAACTCGTTAGTTTTATCTAACAGCCTGTTGTAAAGATATTCGCCGTTTAAATCCACAGTCCAGAAGCCCGCAAAGAAAGACACCTCCGCTGTAAAATCAAGCCCAAGATAAAAGGCACTCGAAAGATTTTGAGTAGTGCCACTGCCCCACTGGATTTTATCTTTATAATAATTTGAAAAAAGAGTAAGACCAAAATTTAATGCACCCTGCTTTTTTCCTTCTGAAAACTGAAGGCCTCTCAGATTCATACCAAGGTCTGCACCCCAGCCGCTTTCCGGTTTGAGCTCAGGGTTACCATGAAAGCCTCCTCCCTCCCAGAATAAATCATCCATATTCGGAAACTGCACCATTCTGTAAACATCTGTAAAAAGCTCGAGGCTTTGTCCCTGCCAGGCGACTCCCGCTTTTGGAACAAAGGCAAAATTACCTTTATTATCATTTACGCAAAGCTTTACTGCCAGAGGCACATTTAAGGTCCAGCTGCCACCTGCTCCACTGCCAAGAACGAGCTTTGTAGTTTCCTTTATTACTCCTGAAAACTGAATATGCTGTCCATCATTTGTAGATTTTAGATTTGTAAAATCAGCAGATAATCCAAGCAGCTGTCTTAAACGTCCGGCTGCAAGAGAAGTAAAATCAGCACTTGCGGTATACTTTACTGTATTAATAAAATGGCTGCTGTTTTCGGCTCCTTCCCGATCCTTATAAAAGCGGTTGTTACTGAGCCATACAAGTATATTTTTCAAATTAAAGAGTCCGTCTGCCAGAGCAGGATTCCAAAGTGAAAAAGAAAGATTATTATTATAGTCTCGCTGTAAACCCGGATTCAAAGAATTTACAGGTCCGGGTGTATTTTTGTGACCGCCGTAAAAAAGCTCTCCAAAGGAAAAATAATTTCCATCACCAAAATAATGAGTAAGTGAAGCATTTACTTGTCCATCTGTTACCTGAGAGTTTTCTGCTCTCTTCCAGACGCCAGCCTTTCCCTGATAGACTTGCCCGTCATCTCCACTTGTAAGAGCGGCTCCAAAGGGACCTTGTAAAAGAGAGAGTGTGTTATCCACTTTATATAAATAGCGGTTAGTTGCATAATTCAAAGCTCCACTGGCATTTATAAAGGTGTTATCGCCAGGACGTCCCGCAAAGGAAAGCTTTTGAAAAACCGAATCCAGAGGCCGGTCTGAATTGAAAAAGGTTTTCAGGGCTGTATCTGTAATCAGAAAATTCTTGAGCTCCTGCTTTTTCATAGTGATGTAAATCACACCGCCAACCGCTCCCTCATCTTCCACGCCCTCGGTAAAGCCGCCGCGCACAATTTCAATCCGCTCAACCGCATCAAGATTTATCGTAGAAAAATCAAAGGTTCCGTATTGGGCATTGTTGACGCAAATATCGTCTATCACCACGCGCACCGTTTCATCGGTAAAACCGCGAATGCTTGGCTTAGTCTCCAGCCCGTAAGGCCCGTAGCTCAAAATCTGAATGCCCGCCTTTTCAATCACCTCGCTCAAACTCTCGTAATGTGCCGCCTCAATTTCCTCCGCCGTAATAACAAGCTTCTGCTCAACAGATGAGGGAATGTAGGTCGTCACCCCGGGCAAAGTGATTTCCGCATTCTGGGCAAAGGTGAGAAAAGAAAAAATGTTGATTGAAATAAAAAAGAAAAGTTTTTTCATAAATCAGGTGGAATGCAGGGAGGGCGGAGCCCCGCCCTACGCCTCAACCGCCTGCGGCGTTTTCGGCTACCCCACCCAGCGGGGGAAATCCCCCGCAACGCCCCCTTTTGGTTTACTGTTTTACACAGTCGGAATAATAATTAAAATATCCTTTATCAGCTGTGAATTCCTGTTTTGCTTCTTCCAGAGTATTACATGAAGTTTTTGCACCTACAGCACCTGAAATTTTTACATTTTTTCCATTCAGTTCTTTATAGCTAACAGCATACCACTTTCCTACATCAGGAGCTGTTGATGAATATCTATACCAATATTCCCCTGAATATGATGAAGCAGGTTGATGAGTCCAAGTATTTGCATCAGTACCGGTTGGTGCAGTTGTAGTTTTCTCATAAGACTTTGTATATTTGATAAAAATTGTTCCAGCTGTATTTGATAATTCAACAATACTTACATTGTTTCCTTCATAACCTTTCCAGGCAACACCTGCTGTATTCTCTCCATAATTTTCGAAGGTTGAACCTGTAATTTTGTAATAGGATTTTCCATAAGAAGCATCAAGCCAAATACCTTCAATGCTCTTATGAGTTTCTTCAGGCTGCTGTTTACATCCAGCCAATGCCAAAATTGCAACGAAAACGAACGCTGCAAACAAACGAGAAAATTTAATGTTTTTCATTATTTCCTACCCGGAAAGCGAACTTGCGCACTTTCCAAAAGTTGAGATATCCCTTCATACGAAAGGCGCGTACCAAAGTTTCCGGGCTCGCAGCAATTACATCTGAGCCTTCCCAGACCGGGCGGTCCAGTGGCTGTTTTCAGATGTATGCGGTGTTTTTATAGTGGTTTTTCTCTGGTGGTTTCGATACGACACTTCGTGTCTACTCAACCACCGTATCCATCGTGTACACCGCAAACTGCATACCGTTGCGCATTCAGCTCAGGCCTTGCACCTGCTTCCATTGAAATACACGGGCTTAGTCTACCATAAAGATAGGTTAATTTACAAGATATTCAGATAGTTCTTCGGCGCTCATCATGATTACTTTGGCGCCGTGTTCTTCCAGGAACTTCTTGCCGCGGAAGCCCCAGTCTACGCCGATTACGTCGAGGCCGGCATTACTGCCTGTCTGCATATCAACATCAGAGTCCCCAATGAAAACTGCCTTCTGACCTTCAGACTTTCCGTCCATGCCGGCACGCTTTAAGATTTCGTAAATGCCGTCTGGAGCGGGCTTTGGAGGCATACCAGGGCGGCTGCCCGAAATGATATCAAAAAGGCCCGGGAAATAATCATCACAAAGAGCGATAGCGGCCGGCTCAACCTTGTTTGTGTTTACGGCAATTTTTATTCCGGCTGCACGAAGAGCTTTTATGCATTCAGGGATTCCCTCATAAGGGGCTGTCTTAACTGCACAGTGCTCCTCGTAGTAAGCAATAAAATCTTTTAGAATCTTGTCGAAATCAGGATGTTCTCTGCCACCTTCTATGGCACGCTCAATCAGCTTTGGAATACCGTTTCCAACCATAAAACGCACCTCGTCCAGAGTGTGCAGGGGCAGCTTATATTTTTCAAGAATTACATTCAAAGAGTCGGTCATATCATCCAGAGTATTAAGGATGGTTCCGTCCATATCAAAAATCGCAAGTAAATATTTCATAATACCCGCCATTATAATGACCCTGTAAAAAAAATACAATTTTTCTGTCGATTTTTTATATGTTTTGACTATTTATGCTATATAATATAATTGTAAACATAATCTGGAGGTCAAAAATGGCATGTTTTACAGTTCCAGCCGCAGAAGCAGTAGTTACTACAATCGCAGGAAAAATCATTAAAGCTAAAGAAAAGAAGCAGGGCCTTAGCGGTGCTGTTAATACAAAACCTGAATCAGGAGAGCCTGAAAAAATCAGCTGGTCTACAAAAATCGGCTGGCTCAACAAAATGCTCTGGGGTGGTTCTGCCCTTCTCGCTTTTGAACATGTATGGCACGGAGAAGTTGTACCATTCTTCCCATTCCTTACAGCAGTAAAAGACGGAGAAGCTTCTGAAATGCTTCACGAAATGGCAACTGCCGGCGTCTGCATGGCTCTGCTTGTAACTGCGGCCTGGGGAATTATGGTTGGAGTAGTTTCTATTATAGAGAAAAAAGCAAAAACTTCTGATAAACCGGCAAAGCTCGCAGGAGGTCTGGCATGACACTTTTAACAACAGTCTTCGCCGCAATTATCTGCACAATACTCTGGTATAAAAAGGAAGAGGCCCGCACTCTCAAGGTTGGAACTCTCTGTCTTATGTACTGGGGAGCATCTTTGATGTGGCTCATCGATGCAATTTTTGCGTATGCTGAGCTTGGAGCGGAGGCTTTTGTTCCGGCTCCTCTTGATATGCTCAATGATTTTTATCTTGGTCTTTCTGTCGTTGCACTCGGCCTGATTATCTGGCTTGTGATTCTTTTTGTTCGCGACCCTAAGGGCATTGTAAAAGCAGCACTCTTTAAGAAAAACTAAACTAAATAGACAATTGAAAAGCGAAATAAAACAATTACTGGAGGGCGTGCAAAACGGAAGTATTTCTGTGGAGGACGCCCTTCTTAAAATTAAGAAAGAGCCCTTTGAAGATTTGGGTTATGCAAAAATCGATTTTCACAGAAAAGTTCGCCAGGGTGCTGCCGAAGTAATTTACGGAGCCGGTAAAAGTGCTGAACAGATTTGTGGAATTGTAAAAGCGATGCAGGGCTCTGGTCAGAATACAATTTTAATTACCCGTCTCGATGAAGAAAAAGCAAAGGCTTTAGCAGAGAAATTTTCCTTTGAATATAAAAAGGAAGCCAGAATCGGTATTGTGGGTCAGCTGCCTGAACCTGATGGAATCGGAACTATTGTAGTAGCAACGGGCGGCACAAGTGATATTCCTGTTGCGGAAGAAGCGGCTCTTACAGCAGAAGCTCTGGGAAATAAGGTTACCCGCCTTTATGATGTTGGTGTTGCGGGCCTGCACCGTACTCTTGCCCATCTGGATGAAATAATGTCTGCGACGGTTATTATCGCAATTGCCGGAATGGAAGGGGCCCTTGCCAGTGTTATTGGTGGCTTAGCTGATTGCCCCGTAATTGCGGTTCCTACAAGCGTGGGCTACGGAGCTTCCTTCCACGGACTTTCAGCCCTGCTTTCCATGCTCAATTCCTGTGCAAGCGGAGTCTCGGTAGTAAATATTGACAACGGTTTTGGAGCGGGATATCAGGCAAGCATGATTAATCATGTGGAGGCAAAGGAAACAAAATGAAAACTTTATATTTTGACTTACCTATGGGGGCGGCCGGCGATATGCTCAGCGCTGCTCTGTACGAGCTTTTATCTGACGAAGAAAAAAAATCTTTTATTGAAGAAATAAACAAGGCAGGGATTCCTGGTGTAACTGTTAGCGCAGAAAAATCTGTAAAGTGCGGAATTACCGGAACTCATTTTAAAGTGCTGGTTGAAGGCCAGGAAGAAGGAAGCCATGATGTACATGAGCATCATCACCATGACGAGCACGAACATTCGCATGAGCACGAGCACTCACACGACCATCATCATGACCACGAGCACCATCACCACCATCATTCCAGCATGGCAGAAATTGAAGGAATCATTAATTCACTCAAAATCCCAGACTGTGTAAAAAGTGATGTAATCGAAGTTTACAAGCTGATTGCTGCCGCAGAAAGCAATGCCCACGGAATTCCTGTTACAGACATCCACTTTCACGAAGTTGGAACTATGGATGCAATTGCGGATATTACAGCAGTCTGCCTGCTTATGAATAAAATCGGCGCCTCAAAGATTTGTGCCTCTGCGGTAAATGTAGGCTCCGGTCATGTTCACTGCGCCCACGGAATTTTACCGGTACCGGCTCCGGCGACAGCCTTTATTCTAAAAGAGGTTCCTATTTACAGCGGCCACATTACAGGCGAGCTTTGTACTCCTACAGGCGCCGCCCTGCTCAAGCATTTTGTAAAAAGCTTTGGTAATATGCCGCAGCTTAAGATTTCTGCCATTGGCTACGGCATGGGCAAAAAGGATTTTGAAGCGGCAAACTGCGTAAGGGCAATTCTTGGTGAGGGAGATGATGCTCTTGAAGAGGTAATTGAGTTTACCTGTAATCTTGATGATATAAGTGCAGAACGAATTGCCTTCGCAATGGAGCAGCTTTTTGCGGCAGGTGCAATTGAAGTCTACACAATACCAGTAACAATGAAAAAGTCGCGACCGGGAAACCTGCTTTGCGTTATGTGTCTGGAAAGCAATAAGGATAAAATTCTTCAGACAATTTTTAAGCACACTACAACCCTTGGGGTTCGCGAAAATATCAGTCGACGATATTTTCTGGACCGCAGTATTGAAACTGTGAACACAGAGTTTGGAGAAATCAGAATTAAAAAGGCAGAAGGCTACGGCGTAAAAAGAGAAAAATATGAATACGAAGACCTGGCGGCAATTTCGCGTAAGACAGGACTTAGTATTGATGAGATTAACAACAGATTGCTTCATCGCTAAGCGGCTCGCAATAACAAGGAAAAAAAATATGGCAGATTTATCACACAGAAAAGCAGAGGCTAAGGTTCAGGTAAGGGGAGCAGACGGAAAGCCATTTGCGAATACAAAGGTTCATATTAATCAGATTAATCACGAGTTTCTTTTTGGCTGTGGTGCTTTTGAAACACTTCCTTACACAAATGGGGCAAGTGTTCACAATGGAAACGGCAGTCTGCAAAAGGTAAAACCTATAATCGGTGAGGATGAGGCTGCCTTCCGTGCCCGCCTTGAAGACCGCATGCAAAAGTGGCTGGGACTTTTTAATTACGGAACTCTGCCTTTTTACTGGGGTGGCTTTGAAGCGGAGGAAGGCAAGCCTAACACAGAACAGCTTATGGCCGCCGCAAAGTTTCTTAAAAGTAAGGATGTTACTGTAAAGGGGCATCCTCTCTGCTGGCACACAGGCTGTGTACCCTGGCTCATGAATTACGACAACAAGACAATTCTCGAAAAACAGCTGGACCGCATCCACCGCGAGGTTGGAAATTTCAAGGGCGTAATTGATATGTGGGATGTTATCAACGAAGTTGTAATCATGCCGATTTACAATAAATATGACAATGCAATTACAAGAATCTGTAAGGAGCTTGGCCGCGTTGGTCTTGTAAAAAAAGTTTTTGATGCTGCTCAGGAAAGTAACCCGGACGGAATCTTCCTTATTAATGATTTTAATCTTTCAACAAATTATGAAATTCTGATTGACGGCTGTCTCAATGCTGGTGTTCCAATCAAGACAATCGGCTTACAGTCTCACCAGCATCAGGGAGTATGGAGCAAGGAAAAAACAGAAGAGATTTTAAGCCGCTTCGAGCACTTTGGACTTCCTATTCACTTTACGGAAAACACGATTGTTGCGGGGCCTCTAGTTGCTCCGGAAATCACCGACCTTCAGGACGCCCACTACGATGACGATGCCGCAACTCCGGAACTGGAAGCCAAACAGGCAGATGACCTTGAAAAGATGTACAGAAATCTTTTTGAAAATCATCCGCTTGTTACAGCCATTACTAACTGGGATTTTGGCGACGGAGCCTGGCTCAACGCCCCAAGCGGCGTAATCAGAAAAGACGGTTCTCTTAAGCCTTCTTACAATACTCTGCATAAGCTGATTAAAGAAGAATGGCACACAGAGTACGATGCTACTACTGATGCGGAAGGCTATGTAAGTGTAAGCGGCTTTAAGGGTAAGTATGAAATCACCGCCAGAGATGTAAAGGTAAATTATAAGTTATCCTAAGAAGACTACTGATTAAGCTTTCTCCCATAAGGTTCTTATTTTATTATCATATTTCCCTTCAGACGGCTCATCTTTTGGAATTTTCAATCCATTCCACTCAGGTGCAGCAAGAACATCAGCATATTTTTCTCTTATTTCCATCACCTTCTGAACAAAAGTCTTCTTTGGAATATCATTAAAAACTGTCCTTTTATTCATGAATCTTACTTCCATTAAATAAAAGAATAAAAAAACGCTAATTAGAAGTCAAGTAATTATTTATTGAAATTGTAAACATAAATGCGGGGGCGTTACGGGGGCTGACCCCCGTTGGGTGGGTAGCCGAAAACGCCGCAGGCGGTTGAGGCGCAGGGAGGGGCTCCTCCCTCCTTACCTCCTTCCTCCATTCCTTCACACCTATTTTCACATTTTCTTTTCTATGATAATATACTTTCACTATGGATTTGATTAAGAAGCTTGATGAATGCGAAAAACGCTTTAAGGAAGTAAGCGACCTTGTTATGGATCCGAATCTTGTAAAGGACCCGAAGAAGTACAAGGACACTATGCGCGAGCACGGATATTTGACTGAATTGTGCGCGCTTTATGATGAGTACAAAAAAGTTCTTCAGGGCATTCAGGATGCCAAGGAAATGATTACAAACGAAGAAGACGCTGATATGCGTGAGATGGCCCGCGAAGAACTCAAAGAACTGGAAGAAAAACAGCCAAAGCTTGAAGAAGATATTAAACTTAAACTTGTTCCGCCTGATCCTCTTGATGAAAAGAACATTATTCTTGAAATCCGTTCGGCAGCCGGTGGTGATGAGGCTTCGCTTTTTGTACGCGATCTTTGGGAAATGTACACTCACCTGGCAGAGCGCAAGGGATGGAAAACTGAAACTATGGAAGCTCAGGAAACTGAAGTTGGCGGTTTCAACAAAATCGTAACTTCTATCAGCGGTAAATTTGTTTACGGAACTTTGCGCTGGGAATCTGGTGTTCACCGAGTTCAGCGTGTTCCTGCAACAGAAAGCCAGGGCCGTCTGCAGACTTCTACTGCAACTGTTGCCGTTCTTCCTGAAGCCGAAGAAACTGAAATTGAAATTAAACCGGGCGATGTTCGCGTTGACGTTATGCGTGCCGGTGGACCTGGCGGACAGTGTGTAAACACAACTGACTCTGCCGTTCGTCTTACTCATATTCC
>CAMNGG010000382.1 GCA_946537975.1 uncultured Treponema sp.
AATAACTGGGAAATTCCTTCTGTAAGATTTATGAACAGTAACGTAATTCTCCCGACAACACAGGGAACTGTTCTTCCTATTGAAACAAGAAATTTGTCGGGAGTTATTATCCAGGTTTATCAGATTTATGAAAGAAATATAAATCAATTCCTGCAGGATAATGATTTAGATAAATCAAGAAATCTTTACCGGGTGGGAGAACCAGTTTGGGAAAAGAAAATCAATTTTGCCTGGAATGACTCCATGCAGAATAAGTATATTCCACGTGGTCTTGAGCTTTCTGAGCTTGTAAAAAAATATCCTCAGGGAATGTATCATATAAGGGTTTCCTTCAGACAGGATCAGATAAAATATCATAATACTTCCTTCCAGTCTTTTCCTGATTTGCCTATGCCACCTGATTCAATTGAACCATATTCTGTTCCAATTGAAAAAAGCAGCTGGGATTACTATGAATCTTTAAATTATGAACAGAGAAATACTTACTGGAGAAATAAAAACAATCCTTACCATCCGGCTTTTTATCTTCCGTCCTATAATAGTGATAATACCATTTCCCGTAATGTACTTGTTTCTGACTTAGGAATGATGGCAAAAAAAGACAGTGACGGAAATCTTTATGTTACTGTTGCCGATATTCGTACTGCAAAACCACTTTCTAACGTGGCTGTAGAAGTAAACAGTTACGTGGGAACTCCCCTTGCTTCAGGAAAAACAGATTCTAATGGTCTTGTGATTTTTAACAATCCAAAGAATCCTTTCACTATAACAGCAAAACAGAATAAACAAACCTCATATCTTAAAATTTCTGAAGGAACTAACTTAAGCACCAGCCATTTTGAAGTTGGTGGCGAAAAAAGGACCGGAGGCCTTAAAGGAATTATTTACGGAGAACGCGGAGTATGGCGTCCCGGCGATGCAATGTATTTGACCTTTATTCTTCAGGATCTTGAAAAGCAACTGCCTGCGAATATTCCAGTTACCTTTGAATTGTCAGACCCGATGGGCCGTATAACAGATACAAAGGTATTAAATAAATCTGTAAATCATTTTTATCCTATTACTACAAAGACTGCAGACGATGCTCCTACCGGTTTATGGACTGCAAAAGTGATTATCGGCGGTAACTCCTGGACAAAAACTCTTAGTGTTGAAGCTATAGTACCTAACAGACTTTCTGTTTCTCTTGAAGCTCAAGATAAGATTTTAACTCCTAATAATAATTTCTTTGAGCTTACCGGAGCCTGGCTGCACGGTGCTCCTACTCCAGATTATGATGCTGAGGTTTCTGTAGCTTTCTCTCCTGCTACGACAAGCTTTGACGGCTATTCTGAATACACCTTCGAGAACTTCTCAAATAGTATTGATTACAACAGAAAGGTTATCTGGACTGGTAATCTCGACAAAACTTCAAAAGCCAGCTTTAGTTCACATCTTCAGGCGGGACAAAATCTTCCGGGCAAACTAAATGCACATTTTATTTCAAAAATATATGAACCTTCAGGTGCTTTTTCAACAGAGTCAAAAACATTGGAATATTCTCCTTATGATAAATATGTTGGAATTAAACTTCCTAAGGGAGATGCTACCCGCAATATGCTTTTAACTGATACAGATCATACTGTTGATGTTGTTCTCCTGGATAAGGATGGAAAACCTGCTCCAAATTCAAAACTAAATTACACAGTTTATAAGCTTGAATGGAAATGGTGGTGGGAAAAAGATGCCTACACAAGTGCAACACATGTTTCATCTTACTATTATAACAAAGTAACCTCGGGTTCCTTAAACACACAAAACGGCAAAGGCTCTTTCAAGTTCCAGGTAAAGTATCCTGACTGGGGCCGCTACCTTGTCGAAGTTAGTGATGGAAGCTATGGCCACAGCGCCGCAAAAATCGTTTACATTGACTGGCCGGGCTGGGCTGGTCGTGCTCAGGAGGGAGGAACAGGCAGTGCGGCAATGCTTCCTCTTACTGCGGACAAGCAGCTTTATACTCCATCTGAAACTGCAGAAATTTCATTTACCTCTAACTCACAGGCCAGTGCATATATTTCAATTGAAAAAGGCGGACATATAATCAAGACTGTTCGTATTGATACAACAAAGGGAACAAATGTATATAAGCTTCCTGTAACAAAAGACATGGCTCCTAATGTTTATGTTCACCTTACCCTCCTGCAGCCTCACATGCAGACAGCTAACAGCCTTCCAATAAGACTTTACGGAGTACTTCCTGTTATGGTAGATAATCCGGAAACAAAGCTTACTCCTCTTATTACCTCAAGTGAAAGCTTTGAACCGAACAAAAAAGCCGCCTTTACCGTTTCTGAAAAAAATGGAAGACCAATGACCTATTCTCTTGCTGTTGTAGACGAAGGTTTGTTAGGACTAACAAATTTCCATGCTCCGGATATCAGAAGCCATTTCTATAAAAAGGAAGCTTCTGAGCTTCAGAACTGGGATATTTATCGTTATGTAATGAATGCCTACAGTGGTAAACTCGAAACTATGCTCGCAATTGGTGGTTCAGAAGATATTCTTGATAACGCAAAGAATAACGAAAACCGTTTTGCTCCGGTTGTACGATATTTCGGGCCATATACAATTGCGGCGGGCGAAAAAAAGACTACAGAGTTTGATATGCCTTACTATATAGGTGCGGTAAGAGCTATTGTAGTTGCAGCAGAAAATGGAGCTTATGGAACACAGGAAAAAACTGTTCCTGTAAAATCTTCTCTCATGGCACAGCCTTCCCTGCCAAGAACTCTTGGAACTAATGAAACAATTCGTGTTCCTGTAACAATCTTTAATGGTGATGATTTTGAAAAAACGGTTTCAGTAAACTTTGCCTCAAGAGGTATTCTGAATTTATCACAAAAAGATTCTATTACAGTTCCAGCGAACGGAACAAAGATTGTTAGTTTCGACATACAAACAAAGGCTGCGGGCCATGTATTATTCGAAACTACAGTAAAGGATGAAAAAAATACATCAAAATCTTCTATTCCTATGGAAATTATTTCTCGAGGAATACCTGTAAGCTACAGCAAGGCTTTCGTAGTCAAACCTGGAGCAAGCAGTTCAATTTCTGTAGATACACCATCTGAAAAGGGCAATGCATCATTAACTGTAGAGTTCTCTACAATGCCACAGATTAATCTTTCCAACAGACTTTCTTATCTGGTTCAGTATCCTCATGGCTGTATTGAACAGATTACTTCAGGCGGCTTCCCTCAGATGTATCTTCCAGATTATGCAAAGCTTTCACCTGAGCAGATAAATGAAATAAAGTCTAATGTAGCTTCTGTTATAGACCGTTACCCTACTTATCAGACTGCTTCCGGAGCTATGGGTTACTGGCCGGGTTATCAGCAGCCTCATGCCTGGGGAACCTGCTATGCCCTTCATTTTATGACTGAAGCAAAAAATCATGGTTACAGCGTTCCTGACACAATCTACGAACCTGCTCTTAACTGGTTGTCTTCTACAGCAGCTGAATGGCAGACCTCATCTGCAAA
>CAMNGG010000383.1 GCA_946537975.1 uncultured Treponema sp.
CCTCCAAAGGTAGAAGTCATTTTATCAACCTGAACAAAACGGAAATATCCTTCAGGTTCCAGTCTAAGCATTATTTCACCAAATGTTACTACTTTCATCTTAACTCCTTAAGGGCTTCGCCCTTAAAATCTGTTTATTTGGGAGAGGACACCCCCTCTACTCGGAAGCGTTGGGGTTCCCTCTCCCAAACCCTCACCCTCCCCCAGCACCGCTTAGGGTTGCACCCTAAGAACCCGCTTTTAAGTGTTATTTTCTAATCTCTTTTACGATTTCACTTGCTTCATTTGTTAATCTTTCAACCTCAGCAAAATTACCAGAATTAATGAGGTCGCCCTTCACCATCCAGCTGCCGCCGCAGGCAAGAATCTTGTCGCAGGCAAGGTAGTCGCGAACGTTTGTTGCATTGATTCCACCGGTCGGCATGAACTTCATCATTGTGTATGGAGCGCTCATAGCCTTAATCATCTTAAGACCACCCGCATTTTCTGCAGGGAAGAATTTTACAACATCAAGACCAAAACCAAGCGCAACCTCGAGCTCAGTCGGAGTCATAATACCAGGTGTGATTGGGTAGCCCTTTTTAATACAGTATTCAACAACCTTAGGATTAAGTCCCGGACTTACAATAAACTTAGCGCCCGCGCCGATTGCCCGGTCAACCTGTTCAGTAGTAAGAACAGTGCCCGCGCCCACAAACATATCCGGGAACTTCTTAGAAATAGCACGAATGCTTTCTTCAGCCGCATCAGTACGGAAAGTTACCTCCGCACAAGGAAGCCCACCCTTAATCAGCGCTTCCGCCAGCGGCTCAGCATCAGCCACCTTATTCAAAACAACGACAGGAACAATGCCTGTTGCTCCAATCTGTTTTAATGTATCGTTCATAAATGCCTCTTTAGCAAGTAGTATACTAGTGTTCTAGTTAGAATATTTTAGCACTAATCATTGGAATTGTAAACTTCAAAGTCGTTTATAGCAATTATCTTAAGAACATTATCTTATGCACATTAGGCTTTTAGAATCGCATTTACAATTGTCCCCACATAATCTTCATAGCTCATTGGATAAGAAGGATGATAGGCTTCCAGATACAATCGTTTGCATGATTTGTCTAAAAAAGAACGAAGCAGACAGTTTCCATTTGATTCATACACTGCATGGGGCTTTTTGTAATTAAGACCCGGAAAAACATCGCGACAAATATGCAAAGTATTTCCAAAGATGATGACATTCGGATTATATAAATCAATCTGATTCTCAAAGACTGTCTTGAAATAAGAAAACTCTTTTTTCAAATCTTTGTCACTAATTGACGTGCCACCCGGCAGCTTACTCAAATCAACAAGGGCAATGTTTTTGAGGGACTGCATAATAAGAACCTTGTCATCAAGCAGACTCTCCGAATATGGAATGTTGTTCTGAATACAATAAGTAATCAGTGACATCCTTAAAAATATCTGCTTATGACTTGCCGTATCCAAAGCTTCATCGCAAAACCAGTCACGAATATCCATACCATCGCTTATAGGATTGCAGTCCGCATCGCTATCATCATAGGAGTTCTTGAGCACCCACATAACCCGCTTTTTTGAGTTCAAATAATTCTCAGGAAAAGCAACGCCATCGTGAAAGCAGCCGACAGCAGGATTTATTTTTTTTCCGATTGAATCAATGTTGTTATAAATTTCCTGCTGTGCGTTTTGAAAAGTAGCTAGATAATTAAAAAAATCCATTAACTATAATTTCCTTTCACCTACTTGTGTAAAATAGACAATATCATTTGGTGATACCCATTTTCCTGAACCATCTTCAAATTGAAGATGATACTTTGAATGCCCCCATCTTTTTCTATTGAGAGATATGGCAGTTACTTTTTTCTCTTTATACTTTAAATCAAAATTTTCAATTGAAGACTTTATTTTATTCAAAAACCAAATATCAGAATCTTTTAATTTTTTCATGTTACCTCCAGGTTTGTAATGGACAGATTTGATTGGACTTACGAATCGACCTTACCTGGCGATACAGTCTACCAGGCTGAAATGTCAGGTAAGGTCTGAATCATATAAATATCAACTATTTCTTATGCTTTCGATCATTGAAGTAATATCCTGAAAGATTTTACAACATAAATCTGCATCATTTTTGGCGTCATATTTGGTTTTGAGCTCATTATAAGCATCCTCTAGTAATTGCTCAAATTTTTCACGACGCTTCTGTTTCTTCTTTTTCTTATACACATCTTCATCAAACTGCTGCTTTCGTCGCTTTTTGTATTCTTTCTTACTGATGAAAGTAGAATTTGGATGTGCGGCCATATAGCGTCGCATTTCCTTCTTTGAACTGAAATGAAGTTCACGATAATTTTCTTTAGCCAATTTTCCTTCCTTCCGGGGGCTTGCGCCCCACAGCCTTAGTTATAATCGTAAACTCTAAGCTTTCTTACCTTATTTCTATCATAGGCAGTAAGCCTATTTGCCTTTGTTGCTTTTCGCTGAATACCGCTCTGCGAATAGTGTGTCGTATGGTACATTCCACACGAAGGACACAGGTAAATGCCCTTCGGAATGGAAGTATGTCCCCGCCCCCTACACCTTGTTTTGGCCAAACTCACAATTTCTCCAGCATCACGTCTTGTGAGCATCCTTTTCCCTGTTTCACTGCAGATTTCTTGCAACGAGTGATTAGACATCCTAACTCCTTGAGCTTAATTGCCCGACGTCTATATACTGCATTTTGGGGGAAGTTTTTTTTTCCTTTTTTTTATTTTTTTCTGCTTAAGGGCCTCCTTATATAAACAGACAAATTTATTCATTCATCAATTCCAGAATTATATCTCTTTTCTGTTTTTCTCTGACAGCCCTAATTGCATCATTTACTAGGTCAGATCCACGGAATTCCAGCATATCAATTTCACTAGGGGAATAATATGTTCCATTATACCATTCACCACTTGTGTTATGCTCATGGGTATCCCAATAGATATCCCATAGCCTATCCATAGTTCTAACTTCTTTATACGGAATTCCTTTACCATAGTTTCGCTGCTTTCTGCGATTATAGTTTCTCTTACTGTGATTCGGTTTGGGATACTTTCTTGAATTGTAATATCTTGGCTTATACTCATGTTTTTTTGGTTTAGTTTTCACCTCACTAACAACCACAGTTTCTTCTTCACTGCTTTTCTTCATCGTTTCAAGTAGCCCTGCCAATGAACACACTAAATCAGGAATTGCATTTACTACCGCCAGTGTGGTGTCATTTTTACGTGCTTCAAGTTCCAGTTCATTCTGCCAAAATTTCTTGTTAAATCTTTCCAATTTCTTCTCCTTGGGCTTACTGCCCTACGTCTATATACTGTGTTTTGGGGGAACTTCTTTTTCCCTTTTTAATTATTTTTTCTGAAAGAAACTATTAATGAACGAGTTCCTGAATATGCACCGGTTCTGAAAACTGTAGGATATGAAGCAAAATATTCATTGAGCGGTAGAGGAAGCTCTATACCATTTTGATTCAACTGAGCCAGTACCCTGTCCTGATAAACAAATGGAACTCTTTTTCCTAACTGCTCCTGCTTAAGGGCAAAGGTCTGGTTTACAGCGTCTATAACATTCTGAAGAAGATTTTTCTTTGGACGAACAGGTACAGCATTCCGATGTACCGGACGGCGTAGAGGACGGTATTCCGTATTGCATACAGGATGCTGTACCGGCTGGTCTGATGTCTGCCTTGTCCTGGCTTTCATAATCATTGTCATGGAGCTGGGCTGAGTTTTGGTACTCTGGCAAATATCCGGATCGTTAAGAAAATCCATTATATTAACCGAATTGAAGCAGGATCTTCTTAACTCTTCTGAGTAGCCGGTTGTCTTTACGCCATTGCTGACAATTTCACCGTAAATAAGGATTGTCTTAATTCCCATTGCCTTAAGATCCTGAACCAGAGTAATGTGATCCAGATCTCCAGCCAGCAGTATCAGATAATCAAATGCGCCGGCAGTAGCTTCTTCTTTTATGTCAGAAAAGAGCATTGTATCGATTCCCTTTTCTTTTCCACATTTAAGAGGTCTACCCCGTGCTCCGAATCTTGAAATGCTGAGCGCTCTTTCATATTCGATGCGGTTAGCATCTATTCTTTCCAGAGCTGTTCCCATGTAGTATTGGCGCAGATTTGCCGGAGAAATACATTTTTCTTCCAGAATATTTCCGAGAGCCTCACAGGAAATATTTACAAGATTGTCAAAATTAATTACTTTGCCATAAGTACTTTTGATGTGCTTATAAAAAGTAAAACCAAAATAACCATCGATAACAAATGCGACTTTATTTGTTTTCATTGGCCACCTCACAGTTTAGATTTACCTTTAAAAGGTATACCTATACTGTTTTTTGGGGGAGAAAAAGATAGGAATAAAAGAATTATTTTTAAAGTTGTTATAGCAGAGAAGTTAATTCTGGACAATGCTGTTTTATTAAATCTTTTGTCTCGGAATTCTGTTTTTTGTAAACTTCTTCACTGTAGATTTTTTTATCAATTATCCAATGTACTATATCCCAGGATTCTGTCATACAAGCAAAATCCAACAGAGCTCCATTTTTATCTCCAGGATGCGCTCCATTTTTTAATAAGATATCTGCTATCTTCAGGTTTCTGGCTGGGCAAATTGCAAGATCAAGTGCTGTCTGCCCCTGTCTGTTTTTCTTATTTATATCCCATTTATAATATTGATTTAATTCATTTACTTTATCTTTTATTCTATCTGCATCATTTGAAATATGTGTTTTCGCCCAGATTGACCCCATGGAAAATACAAATTTTTCAAGAAGACTACGGTTTGAAATATAAGACTCATTTATCAATTCTTCAACCATTTTCTCGTTATTTACCATTACAGCCAGATGAAGTAAAGTATTTTTTTTATCATCTAAATCATTGGGAGCCATTTTATAAACTTCTACAAGAGTCTCGAAAAGTTTTGGATTAAACTGAGGAAGCAAGGAATACATTAAAACTGTATGACCGTTATTATCACGTTTTCTTATAGCTCTATTATCAAAAATCCTGTGTTCTAATATATATTCAAAAACTTCTGGATTTTTATTTTTTGCGGCACAAAGCAAAGTTGACAAATTATATTTTGTCTTCGACTTATAATCAGCTTTATTTTCAAGTAACACTTCTATAACCTTAACATTTGAATTATGCTCAAGAGCTGTAAGTAATGGTGCATATCCATAAGAATCCTTCGTATTTATATACTTTCGAAATTCTGTTTCACAAAACAACCTCATTACTTCTGCATTTGGGTTTCGTGCCGCCATATGCAATACGTTTTCTGAAGTTTTATTTTTTCCTGAATTTTGATTAAACCATTTTTGCTCTAAAATATGAGAAACAACACTCTCGTTATTAAGAGCCGCAGCAATCATAATAAGAGAAAAATCATCTGAAGTTTTATGACAGTCTGCTCCATTTTCAATCAGCAAATCAAGTGCTTGAGGATTACAATTAAAAGCCGCTGCATAATGTAAAGGTGTAGCTCCAATATGTTTGTAGCTATTTTCCGTTAGTTGTTTCAAACCTTGTAAAGCTTCTTGACTTTTTTCGTCAATTGAAACATCAGGATGCCCAGAAAGCCATTTTTGTGTATTTTGAACGGCTCCTGATTCTACCAAAGCTTTTACTAAACTATGATAAAAAGGATCTTCCATTATATCCTCAGCATAAATAATCGAAGCAATTCCTTTTCTATCGCTTTTGTTTATATCCTCATAAAAATGATTTTCCAGAACATATTTTAAAACTTCAATTGAAGGATTTTTTGCCACATAATGAAGCAAAGTTTGACCTTCTGAATCTTCGATATTTGTGTTGCAAGCTTTTTTCTCAATTAAATATTTTAGAACTTCGACGTTCGGATTATTTTCAGCAGCACCAAACAAAGTCTGCTGAAAAGTTTCTTCTGATAATTCATGTCCATATTTTTCTAGGAGCTCAAAGACTTGTATATTTTCAGCAACACCTGCAGCCCTGTCATACGGAGTAAGACCAAGCGAATTCTTTGAATCAACTTTCTCAAATAAATTCTGTTCTAACAAATAACGTAAAACTTCAATATTAGGATTTTCAACTGCAAGATGAATAAGTGTGTTTTCATTGTTTGTCAGAAGTTTCCAGTCTGCACCTTTATTTATCAGATATTTTATGATTTCCGGGTTTGGATTTTGCTTTACCGCAACATGTAATAAAGTCAGACCATCTTGATTTTTTCTGTTTAGATCAATTTCTCCATCCAGACATTTATCAAAAAGCTCTGGATTGTTTGCACACCTCGCAATCTCAAAGAGAACATGATTTCTGTTTTTTTCGTTTATTAAATCCGGTAGTTTTTCAATCCAGTTATAGAGAATTGTTGCTCTTATCTTTTCATTTTCGTCTATAAGTTTTTCGCTTAGATTTGATGTGCCGGTGTCTGTCTTAAAAAGAAAATACTGAAGAACATCATTTTTAATGAAATATTCTCCGACATCATTTTCTTCTAAAAGATAATGAGACCTAATTTCCATAAATGCTGAACTGATAGAAGTTATAGAAACTAAACTTGCATCAATCAGCTGCTTTTCTTCAATAATTTTCTGAATACACTTAAAATCTTCTTCCGAACAAGTCTGGTTAGAAGAGCCAAACTCACTTATAAAGCAGAAAATAACAATTTGTGAAAAAAGCCCCAGCTGCTCATAACATCTTTCGAAGACTTCTTCACTCCATTTAGTTGCAGAGCCTTTTTTTTCCAGATCTTTGATTAAATCAGCAACCGTTTTCCTCTTAAGGGAATCCAGCATATTGCGGATTTCTCCAGGTTTGTCCTTATACCTTTTAAAAGAAAGCTCTCTGAGTTTTTTCTGCTCTTCTGCAGATGCCTTAAGTAAATTATTGCTGCAAAAATCATCTGTTATTGCCTGATATATTCCATAATAATCATCTTTTTGAATTTCTGATAAAGCAACCTCTTTGCAGCGGAAATCTCCTTTATTTAGAATTTCTGTGTATGTCGGCCTTTGCCAGCTTGTGATGATTGTAAAAGGTATTGATATTTTCAGATTTTCAAAACACCAGTCTCTTGTAATGATTAAAATATCATCAATAAGAGGTGAGTTTACTTCTATGTTATCTATAACTAAAATATAATTTTTTTCGGATTCAAGTTTTTCAAGATTTATCTGTTTTTTCAGATATTCTATTAGTTCTTGTTTTTTATTTTTTGACGAATAAATTTTCTGGAGTTCATTATTATTGATTCTTATCCAGACTGGAGCATAAGCCAGCTTGATTTCCATTGCATATCGAACAAGGGCTGCTGCAAGAACAGTTTTTCCAGAATTACTTTTTCCAGTAATAAAATAGCCGACGTAGTTTTTAATTTCTGATTTTAGTTCCAGAAATGTTTGTGTTTCGTAGAAATTAATTGCGTTTTTATATGCTGTTTTCCTTAAAAGCTCTTCCTGTATTTCATCAAACTCCGGTGTAAAAAGCTCAGCATATATATATTCAATTTTTATGTCGGGGTAAAAATGTTTTACAAAAATATTCGGGGAGTTTTTGAAAAAGCCTCGAGGAAATCCAAAGTTTTCAATATTTTTTTCTTCATTAAGTCCCGGATTAAGTGTCATTTCATTCTTTACATAAATGAACTGTGCTTTTTTTGTTCTGTTTTCTTCTTTTGCCATGTAAAGCCTAAGAGCTTCCAGCTTTTTGTCTTCATCACCAATCGGCTTTAGGCAATTGCCCAATATGTCGCCGGTTACAACAACATAATCGTAATTTTGTTTGAAGTGTCTGTTATTGATTTGGTTTTCAATTGCAAGGAAAATACCTAAGGTCATAGAAGCCATGTTATCAGTTATTTCTTCTATGCGGCGGACAGTATTGTCTATTGGAAGTACCTGCACCTCAATATGACTGTCAGGACCTACAAGAGTTTTTACAAGCTCCTGAAACTTTGCTAATTCCGAATCCTGATTGATTTCGATTCCTTCAATACTTGATCTGGTGCGGGCTGAAACTTTGTATAAAAAAGCCTTTCTTTCATCATTTTCGCTGTATACGATTGGAACAAGTATCATCATTTTTTTCCTCTTCAAGAATAACTAAAGGTCGAATATCTTTTATTATAATCCCTTTTCTTATTAAATATTCAGGCTCATATAAATGCGATGAAATTGTTGCTTTATTTTCATCCTTAAGCATTAAGAAAATATTATACACTTTTCCACGATAATCTTTTACTGTCAGTAGCAAAGGTATAAGCAAATCTTTGTTATCAAATTGAACTTGAAATTGAATAAGATTTTCATTCGTATTTCCGGCAACCCAAATATTTCCTTTTACACCATTCATATCAAACCGAATGGGCTTTTGCAAAAAAGAATAAATTGAATACATAAATACCTCTATGATATTACTGTCTTTTTGGGGACACTTAATTCTTAGAAATATATAAATCTACAACAAATCCTTTTTCGTAATTAAGATTTTCAATATCTTTTTTAAGGATAGTTTTACCTTCTTTGAGATCAGCTGAATTAAGACTGATTGTTGAACAATCTTCATCTTCCTTTCTTCTATAATTGATTGAAATAGTTAAATTGTCTTTTGGATTATAAAATTTAAAATGGAAGGTTGTAATTTGAACACCGTTTTCTTCGTGTCCGGTAATCCAGAATTCTCCATAGTTTTCTATAACTTCTTTTTTTCTGATTTCCTTAATTGCTTCTTTATCAGAACTTGCCGCCATTCCTTCCGTAACTTTTTCAGGTTTTGCATAAGGCCGCACGTATTTGTTTGCATTGGTTACATCATATTCCAGAAAGTAACACCAGTTGAATAAATACACAAAAAAAGTCGGGTTAAAATACATTGCTGTAATCAGCCATAAACGAAGCTTGTATAGTTCTTCTTCTGTATTCTCGCCTTCCGATCTGATACACATATTTCTGAGAACCTGATTCTGAAGTTCTTCAGCTATATCAGGACAGATTAATTCTGGAACTGTCAAAACGAGGTTTATTTCATAATCATCTTTGCACTCAAAAATCTTTTTTGCATTATCTATACTTTCCTTATTTTTTTCATAACATTGAGACAATTCAAATAATGCAATGTCATATTGCTTTAGCAATTTATCTATAAACGTAATTCTTTTATTCATCATATTCCTCTCTTTCTTCATTGTATGCTGCAGAGAATCTTTTTATTACAATATCCTTAAATCCATTGTCACAATTATATAATTGCAGATATTTCAAAAGAAGGCTTGATTCTATTTCTTTACCTTGAAATATCAATTCAACTTCTTTTAAGAGATTGTAAATCCCCTGTTCTTTTTCAAGGAATGTCTCTTTTAACCATTTTTTATATTCTCTTTCTTTATCAGAAAACTGTTCTATAAAATTTTTGCAAACCTTCTTAGTAAATTCAATTTCATTATTATTTTCTTCTTGTATTTGAAATTTTTCAATCTGAGTAATGTCTTGCAAATATTCAACTTTTTCATTGTTAGTAATTCTTTTTGTAAATTCAAATTTAGTTTGTTTCTGAAACTTTTTATGTTTTATTGCCATCTTTATTTCAAGTATTGTATCGTCTAAATTCTTAATATAAAAAACATCTTTATGAGTTTTTGTATGTTCAACTCCATAGTCAATATTTCCATAAAGACAGTCTGTCGTATCATCTGATGAATGGTAAGCGGAAAACTGTTTGCGAATAAACATCAATCCGTTTTTAAGACATACTGTTTTGTTTTTTTCATCACCATTTAAGCAAGTTTTTTCGTATCCAATTCTAACAAGAGTAAACCTGTACTGGCCATAATGTTCAAAACCTTCCCAGGGTACATTTGGATTATATGTAATATTCTTCCAGTCTATACCTTTATCCCATGTAAACCTCGGGCCATTATTATTGTAATAACAAATCCATTCGGAAGAATCATAAGCTTCATATAAAGGAAATTCTTCTCCCGGTAATAATTGTGTTGATATCAATTCCTCAAGATTCTTATTAAAGGTTTCTTCAACAAAGAATCTGTTAAAAAAATTATAAATTCCTTTTGATGTCAAATATGAAAAATCAACACTTTTATCAATTTGTAAAAATTGATCTTCAGGAGGTAACAGATACTTAAAGATCTCTGCTCGGGATTCACTCAAGTTCGGCGTGTGTTTAAAATTATAAAACTCAAGGATAATTTCATAATCAGATTTTCCAGAACTTACTGCCTGATTAAGAATTTCATGAAATTCAAAGTCTTTATTCGTATCAAAATATGAAGATTCACAGCCTGTTTTTTTACCCTTGGTAATGAGAATTCTCTGTCCATCTTTTGTTGAATAATCTTTCCAGGCAACACATGGAAAAATATTAGAGATTCGATTTAGTGTCTCAAGATTAATTATACATTTAGCCATTCTCATATTATACCACATATCTCCCGGATAAGCATGAAAAAATCATGTCTATCCGGTTCTTAGTTATTATAGAATCTCTTCCGGATTCAGCCAGACAACATCGTCAAAATGAGATCTGTCGCCATGAGGGAAGAGTTCATCAATCACAGAATCCGTATAGTCCAGACATTTCTGGCGAACCAGAATCAAGTTTCTATCGGGGTTGTATCTTAAGAAGCTGGAATAGCGGCTGTTAACTTCGGAATTGTAAAGAAAAATCCCCAAAGCAATTTTTTCACATAAGGCATTAAGCCGTGTAGTATTAAAAATCGGGCTACCGACAGAAGTCACATCATTCTTAAAGCCATTCGCATAGGCTTCATAACGAGTTGCAAGAATATCTTCTTGATTATACTTTGACACACCCGGATACCAGTATAATACCTCAGAAGAATCTCCATTAGCGTGATGCTGGGCTGCAAGCAAAGGAAGTTTTAACTTTGTGGCAAGCTTCTGGCAGCGTGCCTGGGCATCAAAGCTGTCGGTAAAAGCACACAGCAAAGTTTTTCCTTCTTCGGCCGAAACCTCTTCCAGCAGTTTGCCAAAATCTTCATCAGAGATATTATCATCGAGCATACGGTCTACAGCTTTTACAGCCACATACTCATTGATATCCCTGAGTCTTGCCTCAACTACAAAGGCCTTGTTTTTACCAATCTCGCTTATATAACCGTTTTGCGAAGCAATATTTGAACGGCTCGAAACATCGCCATCAATCAGAATGAACTTTCCCACTCCGCATCTGGACATATCTTCGTAGAAGCCTCTTGCGCCGCCGCAACCGACTCCGATGATTGTGCATTCTTCCATATAATCAAGAGGAATGCTTGTTGAGATTCTGGCAAAGGTTTCGTCCTGAGACAACGGATCTGTTTTCTCAGTGTATTTCTGATTCATTACTTCAAGTTCAGCCTGAGCTTTTTCAAGAAGTTCTTCGGAAACAGATTCACCTGAATCACAAAGCCCATCATTTTCAAGAACTTCTATATTGCAAGGTAAAACTTCTTCATCCCGGGTAACAAGATAACCGGTTATCGAAGTCTCAGAATCAGTTGAGCTTGTTACAATCGGCATAACAAGATATTGCATATCAAGCTCTTTACAGATTCTTGCAGCATACTCAACATCTGCACCAGACAATCTGTTAAAGTGGCCCGGATGACTATGCACAAAACCAGCGAAAGAAATCTCCTCATCTACCCACTTTCCGTTTATCACAGAGTTCAAAAACTTTGTGTTAGGATTGTATTCAACATGATTAACTCTTGCGTTATTGTCGAATACAAAAGTTGTTATCAGATTCTGCTCTTCCGAAAACCCTAGCATCCCACCAAGCTCGGGCTTTTTTGTTCCAAGGATTTCCAGAATCTGGTTGTAGGCAGACTTTTCGAAGAAAACAGTTTTTGCTTCTTCTGAGGAAGTATCGTCAGCTGCCCCGTTATCCGTGGAACCGTCGTCACCGGCTCCGAGTTCAGCACAATCATTTCTGAAAATTCCGTCGGGGAGATAAATCTTTTTTCTTTCTGCCTTACAATCAGAATTTCCCCAGCCCTCTTCCTGCTTCTTCTTATCAAGCTCTTTCTTGTAATTCTGAGCCCAGACAATCATTACCGCATTCGCCTTGTCAAAGGCAGTAATAGTTGTATCCCAGCAAATATAAGGACTTCCGGTAAAAGCTCCTAATATATGAAAGCGATGAGGATGCTTCTGCCCCTTCTTAAAATGGGGAGCATCAATGATGTCGATTCTGTAATCAGGATTATCACGACTTCCCTGATTCACAATCTCGAATCTGAAATCATAAGGCTCGCCGTCCACCCCCTTCCAATGGAACTGTTTTACATAAGGCTCAAAACGGAAGGTTCCTTCTGGCAATACAGGCTTCTGCTTCTGATTACGCAGCTTAGAGTGTAAAACACAACTATAGAAAATTTTTGCTGCATCCATCAAAGCTTCATTCACACAGTTCTTTGTTGAAGCAAACCCCTGGACTTTTGTGTACATTTCTGAACAGCGTCTGAACTGAGCTAAAAGACCAGGATTAATTTCCTTTACTCTTTCAGCTTTTTCTGCCCAATGAATTCCGTTACGGAAACCATAACTGCGGCTAATCTTGTTAACCTCTGCAACAGTTGTAATGAAATCAGTTGTTGTTTTCAATTTTTTCTCCTCGACCATTCCGGCCTTTATAAGATTTCAATACTTATACTGTTTTTTGGGGGAGAAAAAAAATAATTTTTTTTATTTTTTTATGATTTTTTAATTTTTTATTTTTTGGGAGTCTTTAAAACGGAAAAAAAGTTCTAAATCCTTTATAGAAAATAAAAAAAATCTCCCCCAAAAAACAGTATCTGATATATCAACAATAACATTCAAAGGAGGCCTTATGGCAAAAAAGAACATCGATTCTTTTCAGTACGCAATCTTAAATGCTGACATTCCGGTATTTGATGCGCTGGTAAGAGATTTTGACGGCTTTGATCAGGAGCTTAAGAATGACATTCTGACACACACTGTTATGAATGCACCTGATACAAAGTTCATTGAGTATGTAATCGAAAAATGCGGCTTTGACCTTGGCTACAAGGATGAGGATGGCGCTACCCTTCTGCACTGGGCGGCGGCCTCGAACTATCCGGAAACAGTAAAGTTCTTTCTTGCAAAGGGCCTTGATATTGAAGCAAAAACCAGTGACACACAGGAGACTCCTTTGCTGTATGCGGCAAAATACAGCGACAATCCGGAGGTGCTTCAGACCTTTATTGATGCCGGAGCTGATACTGAGGTTTGCGATATAGACGGCGAAAATCTTTTGATTGCGGCGGCGGGAAGAAATTCCAGTATGGAAATTACACACTTTCTGCTCAAGCTTGGCTTTGACACAGAAGTAAGAGATAAGGAAGGTTTTACACCAATTCTCAATGCGGCAAGATGGCAGACTAACACAGATGTCATCACTCTTCTTGTTGAGGCTGGAGCAGACACTAATGCCAGAACAAGCAACGGCAATAATATGTTCCACCTCGCAGCCTATAACGATTGTTCCGCAATTGCGGGCTATATTCAGACTCTCTTTACAACTTCTCAACTCAATGAAGATGAAGAGTCCTGTCTGGAAACTGCCCTCCTTCATGCTAAAAATCCTATGGTGCTGAACTACTATCTGACAAAGATGAAGAGAGAACACGTAACCTTAGCCTGCATGAATGATACGCCGGAGATTCTTGAAGCGCTGCTGCTTTCGGGCTGCGACGCAAATCTTACAAATGAAGTTGGTTGCACACCTCTTATGCTTGCCGCAAAGCTGAACTCGAATCCGGACGTAATTAAAATGCTGCTCTTCTACGATGCCATCTGGAATTGCAAAGACATGAATGGCAGAAACGCCCTGCACTATGCGGCAGCAAATACAGACCCGGCAATCTACAAGTGGATGCTGGAGCATGAGGATTTAAAGACCCTTGCAGACCAGGAAGATAATAAGGGCAATAAGCCGGACTATTATCTGGGACACAAGGATAAGTTTTAAGTAACAAGAGGTGGTTTCGACAGGCTCAACCACCGCGTCAGCTAAACCGTCTTCCTGAACTTGGTTCAGGATCTGCACGACTCATGTGTCATTGTCGGGCTTGACCCGACAATCTTTTCAAGGAGGTCTTATGGCAAATATTTACGAGTGTATGAATCCGATTCTGGAAGGAATCAATAAGGTAGCAGCAAATCTTTCAAAAAACTGTTTTTACGCTACTAATGACGCAGAATTAAAAGTCTGCCTAAACCGCGTAAAAAACTTTCTCAAGCTTTCAGAAAATGAAGCTGCGCTTTTCTGCTTAATCTTCAGATGCTATTACGCCTACAACGAAACTCCTGTTCA
>CAMNGG010000384.1 GCA_946537975.1 uncultured Treponema sp.
TATTCAGCCATCAGAGAAAGCTGATAGACTTCGTAAGCTGAATTAAAGGACGGCCAGTCAGAAAGGCTTGGACGAATCTCGTGCTGGGTCTGATCATAATAATCTGTTGAAGCTGTATAGCTTGCCTGAATATCAAAAATAAGATGTCGCAGGGCTATTCCAACCGGAAGATCCCATTGACCGCCGGCAAGTACTTTAAAATCATACTGGCCCTTTAGATTACATTTGAACAAAACTCCCGCCTGAAGATAAACCGGAGTCGAAGAATTTTCTACAAAGAAGGCCGCTGATTTATCCTTGCTGATATCCTGGGCTTCTGTACGGAATTTTGCCACATATTTTGACGGAATATCTTTTGCCCAGGAAAAGTCCAGAGGAAGGTAGGTCCAGCCGGCAGAAAGAAGAGCCCTGGTATTCATGCAAGGGTCTGTCTGACTTTCTATTGTGAGCCCAAGCCCAGGCCAGTAAAAATTTCCTTCAGACAAATCCAGCTGTTTAATCGGGAAGAAGGGAGTAAAGGAAAAATCTGCCATATAAGCAAAAGGATTATAGAGGCGGATTTTGTAAGCATCGAGGCTGCCAGCGGAAGACAGTTCTGCCGACAGTTCTGTCGCCAGCTGTGGATTTGCGGCTCTGTACAATTCGCCGGCTTCAAGAGTCAGGGCATCAAAGGGCAAAGACCTAAGCTGATTTACTGAATATTTTTTTGCGCTGTAAAAGACTGTTTGTCTGTCCGCAGAAAGAAGAGGAAAATTCATTCCTCCTGAAAAATCTTCCGCCGCAAGCTGAAGGCTTTCCGGCTCATAGTTTTCGTCCAGCTCAATAAAGCCTGCCCGGGTAAAACTATGTTCCCCGGCAAGTGCAAAGCTAAAGGTATAAAGCTTCTTACTATTTTCTTTTATATTATTATAACTAAGCCGGTTGATTCTCAAAGGACTGGAATCTTCCCTTCTCAGCTGCCATTTTTCTTCCTCTTCCGGTGCAGACGAGGCTGCTGCTTTTTCCTCAAAAGAAAATCTGCACAAAAAGTTTTCTGGACCTTCTGCCAGAATATAACTGATAAAACCATTACCTGCATAAACCGGTGAAAAAGGAATTTTATTTCTATTAAACTCGCGGCTATAAAGCAGAAGACTTTTATTTTTATTTCCCGCTGCATCGCATTCTGGAAGAGAATACACTTCAAGCCTTGCTTGAGAATTCTCTACATTAACTCCCACAAGTGCACTGCTGCCATCTCCTGTTTTTATAATTGCGGAATCACGAAGCTCAAATTTCGAATCCAGAAAGTGCCGGGTTTTTAAATCATAAATCCAGGTAGAGCACGAAGACAGTTCCTTCATTGTTCTTGTCTGATTGTATGAAACTGCCATATAACGGCCGTCCGGAGAAAGAGACATACGTTCAACATTATCAGCAAGGAAAAGAAGCTCCCTGAGCTTCAGAACCTTTTTATCATCAAAAATATCAACCTCATGCCTGATTCTGTCGTACCATACAAGGCCGTAATCGGTAAGGAGGATATGCTCGTAGTTTGCTTCTTTATCCTTTGGAAAAAGAAGTTCACTTTCCGGCCCGTGGTTTTCACCTTCTGAAAAACCGGCCGGGAGAGGAACAGAAGCCTCGAACTGGGCCCATAGTTCTTTAAGCTTTATTCCGTAGGCTTTGTAAAAAACACCCTGGGTCAAAAGCGGATTTATTTTTCCGCTCTCCTCCCAAAGCAGGGCATATTTTTCCACTCCATAAGTATTCATTAAAAAAGCCGCAAAACCGGCTGCCGCCGCGTAAGATAGCTCTTCACCAGGATAAGTATCGCGCACATTTGTAATCTGCGACCATTTTGGAAACCTCTTCTCCAGCTTTGCCTGAGAAAGAATCTGCAGAAAATATCCGTCGTTAAGGCGGCCTTGAAAATCTTCCCTGCCCTCCTCCAGGCTGGCGTTTCCTTCAATAAAAGAATAAGGAAGATTAAAAAGTGCTACCGGCTGGTAAGCTTCTCCGCCTATCCATTTTGCCACAAACTGATTAAAGGGACTCCTTATTGTCTGTGTAAGAGCTTTGTAGATTTCGCGGTAAAAAAGACTGAGCAGCGGGTCATCAAAGACAGAGGCTTCAAAAGCGGCAGGCGAATCAAAAATAATAATACGGTTATAGGGATAGGCTGTATAGTTTACCGAAAAGCTGTCTGAATCAGGAGAAATTATTACCGGCATATGGAGCCGGCTTTTCGGAAGAAGGCCTGGAGATTTTTCACAGAGAGACTGTTCGGCTTCTGCGTAAAGCCGGTCAGCATTTTCTGTAAGTAAAAGGGCTGTTTCTTCACTTTCCTTTGAATAGATGATATCAAAATGCTCGGTTTTTATAAGGAACATTTTTCGGGGCCGGCCAAGAACATTTGCGGCATGCAGAGGCTGCGGCATCCCCATAGATAAAAAAAAGAGGAGCAGTAACACGAGAAAGCTTGATTTATAAAATCTTCTTTTTGTGTTCATTGCTCCTGCTTTTCCTTAGTATGATTTATATTTTTATTTTACGTTTATTTACAGAACTCCTCAAGTACGCTCTTGTAAATTGCAAGTCCTTCATCAATTTCCTTGTCGCTGATATTGAGCGGTGGCAGGAAGCGGACAACATCTGTTCCTGCTGTTGTAGTACAGAGTCCCTTTTCAAGACAGCGCACTTCAATATCAAAAGGCTTAATGCTCGGGTCAATCTGAGTTCCAATCATAAGTCCACGGCCGCGAACATCCTTTACTATAGGAAGATTCCAGCTGGAGATTTTTCCGCGGATATAGTCGCCGGCATGATTTACTCTGTCGAGGAAGTCCGGGTCGCTTACAGTTTCCAGAACTACAAGGCCTGCTGCACAGGCAAGAGGATTTCCCGCAAAGGTAGACTGATGGTCGCCTGCAACAAAAACATCTGCGGCCTTACCGCGGAAGAGGCAGGCTCCCATCGGAACTCCGCCTGCAATTCCCTTAGCGAGAGTTACAACCTCAGGCTTAAAGCCAAGCCAGTCTGATGCTAAGTAGCTGCCGGTACGTCCAACGCCTGTCTGAACCTCGTCTGCCATTACAATTGCTCCGGCAGCGCGGGCAGCCTCGGCCGCAGCCTGGGCCCATTTTGGATCTATAAGATTTACACCACCCTCGCCCTGAATACACTCGATAAAGAGGGCTGCGGTTGTGTCGTCGAAGGCTGTTTTGATGGCTTCGAAGTCGTTTGCCTTAATTGTCTTAAAGCCTTCCGGATATGGAGCAAAAGAGTCCGGGTGAAAGCGGTCCTGGCCGGTTGCAGTAAGTGTTGCAAGGGTACGACCGTGGAATGACCAGTCCAAAGTAACTATAGTCTTGCGCTTGTCGCCGCCGTTGAGCTGGCCGTATTTGCGGGCGAGCTTGATGGCGGCTTCGTTTGCTTCGGCACCTGAGTTTCCAAAGTAGCCGCGTTCAAAGCCGGTTACGCGCAGGAGGTTTTCTGCAAAGTCTAAGCCAACATCTGAGAAATAGTAGTTTGAAATATGGATCTGACGGCGGGCCTGGCGTGAAATTGCCTTAACAAGAGGCTTGTAGTTGTGGCCAAGGCAGTTAACTCCAATGCCGGCAATAAAGTCGATGTACTTTTTGCCATTAACATCCCACATTGTTGAACCCTTTGCTTTTTCAAAGGTAACGTCGAAAGAACCGTAGTTGTTTACAATTAATTTTTCCATATTTCACCCCTGTATAGAGAATGTATAAATATGCAAAGATTATGGCGTTTTTTGTATAAAAATGCAAGCCAAAAATTTCATGTCATTCCGAACTTGTTTCGGAATCTCTGTTCAAAGAGTATAAGAGATGCTGAAACAAGTTCAGCATGACGTTATTTTTTCCCGTGCTTTATCTTCTTTTCTTCGTAAAGAACCTTATCTGCGGCCTTCAAAAGCTCCTTCAAATCAGTATGCTGCTCATCAAAATCAACTGAACCAAGGCTGATTGAAAGGGTAAAGGGCAGACCGGCCTCTTTTGAAAACTCTTCGTTAATCGAAATAAAGCGCTCGCGGATTACATCAACCTTGCGGGCCGGAAGCCCCGGCGCAACAACTCCAAATTCATCTCCACTCATGCGGCCAATCAAATCAGAATCGCGGAAGGCAGCACGCAGAACCTTGGCTTCGGTTTTAATTGCAAGGTCACCGATTTCGTGACCATAAGTATCATTAATTGTTTTTAAGCCGTCCAGGTCGCAGAAGAAAACAGAACCTGTCTGACCGGCCGCAACAGAAACATCCAGCAGCTGCTGACCATATTCGTAAAAGCCCCGGCGGTTGAAAAGCTTGGTAAGCTCATCAGTTTTAGATTCGAAATTAAGATTCTGATTTTTTTCTGCAAGAATAGCCTTCTCTTCTTCCTTCTTTGAGAAAACGTAAGAATGAACAAAGGAGTTTACGAGAATCTTAAGGAAGATAGTATAAACCGGATAATTGTTTGTCGGAAAGCGGCAGACCAGGTAACCATAATTTTCACTCTGAAGGAAAATCGGAAGAACAAAATAATTTCCAGTCACAAAGTTTTCCAGACGTCCGGGCAAAATTTCTTCTTTTGGAGAAAATTCTATTCCACCTTTTTCATAATAATTTTCCTGAACCTTCGCTTCATTGTCTACAAGCATAAGCAGGCGGGCCTTATCCGGCATTTCAAAATCTTCCTGCGGAGACAAAACAATTGGCTCGTCATAAATACACATGGCAAGCATTCCGATATGTACCACATTCAGATTATTTACAACGGTGTTAAAAAATTCATGAAGGCGTGGAACTGTATCCGTCATTGTCAGCAAATGGAAGATTGTTGCCATATCATTTATGCTGTTACTGAAAAGCTGCAGGCCGGCCATAGTAACTGAATCTGCTTCAACAAAGTTTCCATCAATATCAAAATACCCCTTATCCTTCATTGTCTTAGGCATACAGCCACAAGACTGGCGGAACATCGGGAAGGACTGAATCACCGATTTTTCCGCAACTTTCTTTCCACACAAAATATCATAAACAAGCTCTGCCGCCTTGTAGCCGGTCATAGCAACGCTCTGGCTGATGGTAGAAAGCATAGGTGTACAGTTAGTTGCAACTTCCGCATTATCAAATCCAAAAACAAGAACATCTTCCGGAATTGAAAATCCCAGCTCGTCAAAAATACTTACACAGCCGGCCGCCATATAATCGTTGGCACAGAGGATTGCCTCAAATGGAAGTTTATCTCCTTTTTTGAATCTTTCATTAAAACAATCGTAGGCAGATTTTGGAGTAAAATCCCCGTCGTAAATCCAGTCCTCATTTACCTCAAGGCCATGCTTTTTCATTGCGGCACGAAAGGCCTTTTCCCGCTCATCAGATTCCGGAGAAAGAGTAAGGGCTGCCGTCATAAAGGCAATCTTTGTCTTATTATGCTTTTTGATAAGGTGCTCAATTATCTGGTCATAGGCCTGGTCGCAGGCAACTGTAGTATAATGATTTCCCGGAAGGGCAAGCGGATTCGAAACCGAAATTACAGGAATCGGCAGAAGACATTCAAGTGACTTTGTAAGCTCCTCAAGGCTAATTGCATTAAAATAAGTGTTAGTTATAACTATCGCCGCATCAATATTTTTTGATTTAAGCAGTTCGACCGAGGTCCAGTACTGGTACTCATACTGAAAGCGCTCATTATGCGGCGAACTCGTCGTAGAAATAATAACGTGCACATCATCCTTATCCCTAAAAAAATCCGTGATGCCATCCGTTACGACAATGTTGTATTCAACTGTAAGATCATAAACTAGTACAGCGATGTTTTTCATAAATTCTATTATACTACCGTTTTAGTAGATTGATAAAGAATTTTTTTGTTAGTGATGGAATGGGCGAATTCGTCCCCCTTTATTTATTGCACTTGACTTCTAATACTTCTTTTATTAATTTAAAAAACGTAAAGGTTGCAGTTACCTGTTATTAATCCAATTTAAGGTTATAGTTATTTTTTTTGTTGGGCTGCACGGTATTTTACCACACGTCTTCTGAAAATTGGCAGTTGGACTAAGGCACAGTCGTGTCTTCATCCTATTTTTTTCAGAGGTAATTATGGAAATGCCATCTTTACGTCCATCGCCAACAGCGCTCCTGAATCCATGCGCTGATCCAATCTTCAAAATTCTTTTTACCAACGAATCTAAAGAATCCAACATTGCCCTAACCTGTTTTCTCACTGATATAATCGGTAAGAAAGTTTCTAATGTTGTTTTACAGCCAAATGAACTTTCCGGAGAAACTAACACAGACAAACAATCAGAGTTTGACATCAACTGTAAAATCGAAGGAAAGGTTGTTAATATTGAGATGCAAGGTCTGAATAAAGATAATCACTTTGGAAGACGAGCAGAGTATCATGTAGCGCATCTCTATAATCATTACGTGACAAAAGGACTAGACTGGAAGGAAACGCCCAAGGCCTTTCAGATTTCTGTTCTTAATTTCATTTTTGATGATTCTGAGAAAGACTGTATCAGTTATTATCTGATGAGAAATCAAAATGGACGAACTATAGCCAGAATGCTAAACGTCATTTTTATGGAACTACCGAAAATAGAACCTGTTCCTGATGATATTTCTTTATTGACACCTGTCCAGATGTGGGGTAAATTCTTCTTGTATGCTTCGAAACCTGAAAAAACGGAATTCTTCGATAAACTTGCAGAATGCAATAGGGGGATTAAAATGGCAGTTACAGTCTTAAAGAATATAAGCCAGGACGAAATTAACTGGTATCATGAAACCCGATACTGGATGCATGTTTCTGATGAAAAAACAATGATTAATGCAGCAGAAAGACGAGGAAGAGCCGATGGTATTCAACAGGTTGCCCGAAATGCCATCAAAGAGGGCCTTCCAACAGAACAGATTGCAAAACTGACAGGGCTTACGGTAGACGAAATAAATAAACTTAAATAAAAAAAAACACGGCGGTTGAGTGCTTCGCGAAGCGAAGTGTATCGAAACCACCGTGTTTTTTTATAATGGTATGGTGGTTTCGATACGGCTTCTTACGAAGCTTACTCAACCACCGGTGTGGATTTATTTTCCGATGATGTCGCGAGCCAGAATCTTAGCAATGTTTGGACGCTTCTGGAGGTCGCCCTTAAGTCCTTCCTCTCTTGCCTTGTTTACGTAGTTAGGATCCTGGAAGCTGTACTTGAAGTTTGTGTGAACGTCGTATGTTCCCTTCATGAGAGCGTATGCATCTTCTGTCATTACGAGCTCTTCGTCTGTTGGGATTACGAAAATCTTTGTCTTTGAGTCATCAGCGTGGATGTAAGTTTCAGCATTACCTGTGAATGACCATTCGTTGCGCTGTGCGTCAATCTTAATACCGTAGTTTTCAAGACCTGAACAAGCCTTCATACGAGTAATTGGTCCGCGCTCGCCTACACCTGCTGTCCAGACGATAGCATCTACGTGGCCGAGTTCTGCCATGAATGCACCGATGTATTTTTTGATTCTCAATGCTTCCATTTCGATAGAAAGCTGGCAGAGCTTGTCGCCCTTTGCGGCATCGATTTCGATATCGCGGCGGTCAGAATATTTTCCTGTAATACCAAGACATCCACACTTCTTATTGAGTGCCTTGTCCATTTCGTCAGCAGACATTCCAGTTTTTCTCATGATGTAGAAAGGAAGAGCTGGGTCCAAATCACCAGAACGGGTTCCCATTATAAGACCTTCAAGTGGAGTAATACCCATTGTTGTATCGTAGCAAACGCCGTTTTTAACAGCACACATAGAAGAACCGTTACCAATGTGGCAGATGATAAGGTTTGTATCTTTTGGATCTTTTCCAAGGAGAACTGCAGCACGTTTTGCTGTGTAAAGGAATGAAGTTCCGTGGAAACCGTAGCGGCGGGCAGCGTACTTCTCGTACCATTCGCGTGGAATTGCATACTGGAAAGTTTCTTCCGGCATTGTCTGGTGCCATGCAGTATCCATGATTGCTGAGTGAGGAATGTTTGGCATTACCTTCTGTGCAGCTTCAATACCCATGATGTTAGCAGGCATGTGGAGAGGTCCGAGGTCTACTACCTCGCGGAAACCGTCCAAAACCTCTGGAGTAATAAGAACAGACTTTGTGAACTTTTCGCCACCATGAAGTACACGGTGACCAACAGCTCCAATCTCGTCCATAGATTTGATTACACCAACTTCAGGGTCAGTGATTTCTTTAATGATAAGTTCGATTGCTTCTTTGTGAGTTGGACAAGGGCTT
>CAMNGG010000385.1 GCA_946537975.1 uncultured Treponema sp.
GCAAAAATTACAATTGATAAAAATCTTTTCTTATTCATTTACATCCCCACTCTTTATAATATGCATCCAGCTGAGTTTTAATCTCCTCAGTAATAACTTTCTTATCGCCGTTTGTGTAGAGCGCATCAACTACATCGCTCATAGAAACAATAGCGCGGGCCGGGAAACCGTACTTTTCTGTAATCACATCGAGGGCAGCCTTGTCGCTGTCCGGAGCACGCTCTTCGCGGTTGAGGCTTACAATCTCACCAACAATCTTGATTGTGCCAGGCTCAGTCTCCAGCGCCTTGATTTTCGGATAAACCTCTTCAATAGATTTTCCGCTGGTTGTTACGTCTTCGATAATTACAACGCGGTCGCCATCCTTAATCTTGTAGCCCAGGATTGCGCCCTTATCTGCACCGTGGTCTTTTTCTTCCTTGCGGTCGCAGCAATATTTAATTTCCTTTCCGTAAAGCTCGCTGTAGGCAACGGCAGTCACAACCGCCAGAGGAATGCCCTTGTAGGCCGGACCAAAGAAAACATCAATGTCATCCCCAAAATTATCGTGAATTGCCTGTGCATAATATTTACCAAGCTGAGCAAGCTGCCCGCCGGTCACATAAGCCCCCGCATTCATAAAAAAGGGCGACTGTCTTCCACTCTTGAGCGTAAAAGACCCGAACTTAAGCACCTCGCAGCGCACCATAAAATCAATAAATTCTTTCTTGTAATTTTCCATAATTTTGATTATATAAAAAAAAGAGGGGGAAATCGACCCCTTAGGGAATCCAGGCGAAAGCTGTGCCTGAGCCGCCACTTCAGCGCGATGCGCTGTCTTGTACTATCCATTCTCCAACTTTATCTGTTCCATCTCTTTTTAGTAAACCAAAATCCTGTAGTTTTTTCATATTATTTTTAATATTTCTAAGATTAATCCCAACAATTACGGATAGTTCATTTTGAGTAATATACGGATTTTTTCTAACTTCTTCGAGAATTTTCTTTTGAGAGTCAGTCAATTTTACAGTGTCTTTTACAGTGTCTTTTACAGTGTCTTTTACAGTGTCGCTAGTTTTCTGTGCGTCCCAGGAAAAATTATCATCCAAAGGAACGGTAATTCTAAATACATCACTTTCTGCAAATATCGGGTCAGCTCCAGAATATTTTTCTGAGTAATTAAAGACTTTTCGAACACCCGAACCGAGTTTGTCTGAGTAACCAATATTTCTAAAGAAGTTTGCGATAATAGGATTCTTTGGATATGGAATTACGTTTTCAGGAGTAATTAATCCATCTTTCTTGGCACGATTTGCATTTTCAACGAACATTTTATCTTTTTCAATTACAAATCTAGCTTGGAATCCACTTGTATATTCTCGGTGCATGAGTGTATTTACAATCATCTCACGAACAATAATGTTTCGGAGAGAAAGTCTGATTTTGCCGTCTTCAAGATAAAACTTGTCAGGTAGATGCTTTGCTGCAAAATCAAAAAGCTGGTCATAACTTTCGATGAGATTTGTTTCAACAACAAGACGATCATCATATCTGTCGGTGTTAACTTTCTTCACTAAAGCATCAGTCTGATACATTGGAGCAACATCTTTGATAACTTCATCTTTTCCAAGAAGCATAACAGCTGCAAGATTAAATCCCTGCTGGCCTGTAACTCTATCTTCTGTAAAAAGTCGGGCACTTCTTAAGATTTCTTCATCGCTCAGTTTTTCCCAGAGATGATTTCCACCTGAATTATTTTTTGCAAGGATTCTTACTGTCGGCAACAAATCCAGACGTAAATCTTCAAGTTTGACATAAGGAAAGACTTTTCTTTCAGTAAAGATTTCCTGCTTTCTGATATACATCTGAGCAATATCTGTTGTTGAAGTAACTTTCACATCAGAATCATTTGTTCGGTTATAAATTACATTTTTGTAGCTGACAACTTCACCAGAAACAGGAACATAGATGTGTATGATTGTTTTTCCTTCATACTTCATTATTTCTGCATCGATACAGAGAGTTGGCGAAAACAAGTCTGGATTGGCAAGAACACTTATAAAGTTCTTTATCATGTCCGGTGCTGCTTTTTCTGGAAGTCCCTTTACTGTTCCATCATCAAGGATACCTAAGAAAATATCGCCGCCGAAACGATTTGAGAATGAACATACGGTTTCATAAACGTCATGCTCAATGTTACCACCGCAACGCTTAAATTCTACAGATACTGTTTCGCCAATTTTCCTGAGTGCATCCAATCTTTCTGTTGTCATATATATATTATCGTTTATTTTTGGCTCTTTTTCTATATCAGTTTAATCGTAGCAACTATAAACGGATCAGTTGATCCTAATAGTCCTAACGCATATGTTGTTGGTACAATTAAAGTTGACGATGCTATTATTGATCTCTATGGTAAGGACACAACTTATCAGGTGGCAACAAACAGTGAAGCCGGCCTTGTGAAAATTGGAAATAATGAAAAAGCTACTGGTACGTTAGATGAAGAACATGGTTGGCACCCAGTTCAATTAAATGATAATAACCAAGCTTATGTACATGTAAGCAGCGATGCTGAATTGTGGCGGAAGTTATATCCTACTGCTTTCTTTACAATTACGCCTATTAAGGATAGCAGTTCTTTTTATGGATGTACAATATCCATTCCTTCAATTATTGAACTCGTTAAAATTTCACATTGTAAACATGATATATCAGCTTTTCAAGATATTACATATAGAAGTATGTATAATATCCCCAATGGATATACATGCACAATTCCTGAAGATGAAAGGCCTATTTATAAGAATAAAAATTCATATATATTTTTAGAAGCTATAACTAGTAAAGGCCACTTTAATCTAGTATTAAAAATAACACCTACTGATTTAAATAATCAAACATTTAATGCAACTATTATATAAAAATAAAAGCCACACATTTCGTGTGGCTTTTTAACTTATATAGAAGCTTCCTTGAATATAACTCTCAATATATTATTTAATAATTCTACTGAATCAACTGTATAATTAACATTAGTATTATCAATTCTACACTGATGGCTATCCTGATTAAATTCACGAAGCTTAAGACCTATAATATTTGTATACTTCACTACACCTAAAAGAGACACAAACTGGCTATAACCTTCAACTGATACATTTTCACTATTATATATACTAATCTGAGTACGACTATCAGTAGAGTTATCCTTAAGATAAAACTCTACAGTAGTAATATCTGGACAATTAGTGAAGTCTTTTTCCTTAAATGCTACTGTAACAGTTACATTACCAGCAGGCATAGTAAAGCTATTATTATTTACGGTAACCGCTCCATTAGAATCACTCACAGCAATAGTATCAAGCTCATACCATAAAGATGCTGGTGTAGCAGTTATAGTTACAGTTTCGCCGGCAGCCGCTGTTGTTTTGCTAAGCGAGATTGTGCCGTTTGTAGTTTTGGCAGCAGTAATTGTATAAACTTCCGGTATATCTTCGCTAGTATTAGGCTGAGTGCAACCAATAAGCAATGTACTTAAAATCAGTACCAATCCAAAAATGTTTGTCTTCTTCATTTCGTTTTCTCCTGGTTTTCCTCTACTCCAAAATCGGGATATACTTTCTGCTGTAAAACTTCTTCACCTTTTTTTGCATCATTGCCTCTTACTTTCTTTATATAAAACCAGAATCCAGCAAAAACAATACAAATAAATGCAAACCATAAAATCCATTCAAGACTTACATACACTCCAGTTTTTCTAAAATAACTTAATTTATTGCATGCACATTTATAAGATTCATACAAAAATAATAAAGCTGCAAAGAATGATATTATAATGCTAGCAGCCAGATTTATTTTTGAAACTGAATATGATCTTTCAGCAAGATATGTTTTATAAAGAGGTCCAGTAACATCATCTTCAAGTAAATCCATATGTAACTCCCAATTTTTCTGCCAATGCTTTGAAGCCTTGTTTGATAAAAACCACGATATACTGAAGAATAATCCTAAAAAACTAAAAACAACTAATGGTAGTGCTCCATGGTCCGTATTATCTTTGAGAATATGATAATAGGCAGTATATATAACCGTTATAAATGCCCAGAAATATGCTGTACGCTGCCAGTACAGTCCAATTTCAAATTTGCGAATATCACTGGCTGCTTCATAAGCCTTCGCTTTTTTTGAATCATTTGTTCCACCACTATTAGCGTTATTGATTGGGAAGCAATCCTTATACTCTAATGGAGTTACATCTTTCTTTATTTCCCACTTAATTGAAGTTGTCGATTCGTTTTTTTCTTTATTTTCCATTTTACATCCTTCTTAATATTATTTTTGTTGATTTATTTGAAATTAAATTATCTTTATGTCATTTTTCCCTCTCTCCCTGGTTAAAACAAAAAAGCACAGTTCTGCCACATTAAAGTGACATAACTGTGCTTCTTCCTATAAATAACATCTGTATTTCTGTTAGAACATAATTCGCCTACGCAATCGAGCAATCGAGCAATCGAGCAATCGAGCAATCGAGCAATCGAGCAATCGAGCAATCGAGCAATCGAGCAATCGAGCAATCGAGCAATCGAGTTTGAATTTCACCTGATTTTTTGTCAACATCATCATTTATATACTAATCCGAAAAGTTGATTTTTACAAGGAATTAAGGCTTTAGCGTATATTAAGTTTATATTTATAATATGTAGATAAATGTCAGAAAGGCTAAAAAATGCATCATTGTACCTTATTATTACACTTTGCAAATCTGTTTCAAATAGTGATGGATAAAGATACTCTGCCCAGCTTCCAATTACCATAACATGCTGCAGAAGGCCAATATCCTTGAAAGCTTTAATTGTCTGCCAAAAGGCGTTTTCCTGTTCCTTTGTCATTTCAACTTCAAAGATTAATAAATTTGCTTGAACACTTAAAGAAATCATCATATTCTATTGGCATAAAGATTATATGAGCGCTACATTTTTGTTTCCAGACAAATCAGACTTCTCGCCGAACATGAAAGAAACTGCCCGTTATCTGGGTTACAGACGAACGGTGCCACCGGAGGCCGATGTTTCGGCTCTTATGGAAAAGGCAGCCGGCGAAATGCAGGCAGTAATGAAAGCTCAGGCAGTTTTTGAAATATATGACCTCTCGGTGGTTGAGTGCCGCGATAGCAGTGTATCGAAACCACCTTATGAGCCGGCAGATCAGGTGATTTCGACCCTTCGACTGAGCTCAGGGACCGTACGTCCTTCGGACTACTCAACCACCATTACACTCCGTTTTGCCGATGTGGTACTACAGTCGCGCGACCTGGGCAGAAACCTGGAGGGATGCTCAAAAGTGGCACTCCTCGCTGCAACTATCGGACCGCAGGTAGACGCTCTTATCCGCCGACACTCCTCTCTTGACCCGGTTTACGCAAGCATTCTGCAGGCGACCGGCGCAATGTTTATAGAAGAACTTGTTGATTTAGTAAATGCTGAAATAAAAAAAATAGCCGAAGCGGCAGGACTTAAAACGAGACCTCGTTACAGTCCGGGCTACGGCGATGTTCCTCTGGAAATCCAGAAAGACTTTTTCCGACTTTTGCCATGCACCAGAATCGGGCTTACCCTGATGGATACTCTGATTATGGCACCGGAAAAGTCGGTTACAGCTTTTGTTGGAATCGGTGGTTGAGCTTGTCGAAACCACCTTATGAGCCGACATCTGCGGTGGTTTCGATACACTCGCTTCGCGAGCACTCAACCACCGTATTTGCAGTCTATTTCAAGCAGCTACGGTCCAGACGATCAAAGCCATCTGTGAGCTGGCGGGCAATTTCGACCAGCTTAGCCAAATCACCTTTTCTTGCGCCTTCAATGTTGAGCGGCATAACTGGGTCGTGGAGAGAAAGTCTCAAAAGCATCCAGCCCTGAACATCTTCTCCCTTAAAGCTGATTCTAACCCCTTCGTACGATTCAGGCATTTCATAATCTGCTTCGATTGCACGGCGCTTGAATTCTGCAAGCACGCTCTGGCCGTAAGTTTTAAAATCATCTCCGGAAATCTTAAAGCGGTATTCACCTTCTTCAACAAGCGGAGGAAGCTTTTCAATAAGGCTGTCGAGCTTCTTACCCTGGGATGCAGCCTGAGCCAGAGCAATCACAAGCTTAACTGCGAGGAAAGCACCATCATCAAGGAAGTAGTTATCCTTCAAAGCTCCGTGGCCAGAAGTTTCCATTGCAAGCGGAGCAACAATTCCCTTTGCATTCAATTCCTTCTGCTTGTTGATTACATTCTTGTAACCGCGCATGTAGCAGAGGTGCTTAAGTCCAAGTACATCCTGCAGGAAGTAGGTAAGACGGTCTGAGGTAACGCTGTCTGTAATGATTGTTGAACCCGGATATTCAGGAGCGAGAATTGCGGCTATCATAGCAATGATAGAGTCGCGGTTGATTTCGCTGCCATCGCTGAGAACAGCAGACATACGGTCAACGTCGGTATCAAAAATCAAACCGAGGTCGGCCTTGTTGTTGAGCACTGCCGAGCGGATTGCTTCCATTGCCTGCTTGTTTTCCGGATTTGGAATATGATTCGGGAACATTCCATCAGGCTCAAGGAACTGGCTGCCTGTAGTATCGGCTCCAAGCGGCTGTAAAATCTTATCTACAAAGAAACCGCTGGCACCATTGCCACTATCAACTACAATGTGAAGTCCGCTCAAAGGCTTATCACCCTTACCAAGATCTTTAAGACCATCAGCAATTTTCCCGCGCAGATAATCAGCATAAATTGAAAGCAGGTCAAGCTTTTCAACCGGAGCGTTTACCTTTGCAGGATTTAAGAAGCCTGCAAGATTCAAAATCTCAGTAATATCTTCGTGCTCAAGACCGCCGTCAATATCAAAGAACTTAATTCCGTTACGATTAAACGGAAGGTGGCTGGCAGTAATCATTGCGGAGCCGTTGAAATTTGTTTCCGAGAAAACAATCGACATGAACATTGCAGGAGTTGTTGCCATGCCGCAGTCCACTACTGTAGCACCGGCGCTGATCATTCCTTCAATAAGAGCCTCAGCCAGAGCCGGACCTGTTACACGAGAATCACGGCCAACACCAAGACGAAGGGCCGTTGCATCAACATCAAGCTTCTTCGCAAGCCAGCTTACATAAGCGCAGCCAATCTGCTTTGCAATCTGCGGAGTAAGATTTACATTCTCACCTTCCACACCTTCTATAGCAACCCCACGGACATCGCTTCCGTTCTGCAATTTCATTAAATCCATAAAAACCTCGCTTTTTATATAATTATATGCATTATCTTTCTACAGGAACAGGTGCTTTCACAATTTTACGAACCTGTTCTTCTGTCATCTTCAGAGATTTCGC
>CAMNGG010000386.1 GCA_946537975.1 uncultured Treponema sp.
ATTACCAGGCTCAAGGCAGAACGTTCAGTTGCGGAAGCACAAAGAAAAATTGAAAAGCGGGCCATTGCCGCCGAAAAGGAATTTTACACAGAACTTAAAAAACTGCTTTCTTCAATCAGTTCAATCATTTCAAAGCAGGAAAAGTTTTATTCTGATCAGATTGATTTTGAAGCTAAAAAAATCCAGGGTTACTCTCAGAACTCTTCTACCTACCGTCAGGCAGAGCTCAAGGTAAAATCTGATGAAAGAGATATTCAAACTGCAATTCACACACTTGTTTACGACACTGTAGTTTTTTATAAAAAATGTGGTTATGACATTCAGATTGATGAAAACGTTGATCTTATGAGTCTTGTTCCTTCTGATATAGAAGCCCTTGAACCTGTTGATGTTACGAGCCTCAATAAAGAGCTTTACTCAGAAATTGAAAGTGCAAACTGGACCTACACCATCAATTCTATGGAAAGAAAGGCAAAGAAGACCTACAGCCTTTCTGCAAACGGAGGCTACACCTTTGATAATTCCTCTACAAAAAGCGATACAATAGATGCGGGTTTGACAGGTACAATTGGAGGTCTCACGCTTGGAGCAGGAGTAAGCTTTCCGGTAAACGAAAAACAGGAGGAAAGCAGCAAAAGCAGCACCGGTTCTACCTCGAGTTCAAGTAAAAGCTCTCTATCCCCAACCTACACCTTTACGGCAACCCTCAGTCCAAATACCTTCCGCAAAAACTCTATAACAAAAGAGCAGAATGCCCTTACAGAAGAACAGGAGCTGCTTTCTATTGCCTCTGCCGAAGCAAACTACCAGACAAAAGTTGTAGAGCTTCAGCAGAAGCTGGATAATCTTTTGTGGGAAAAAGAAAGCGCCGAAAAAAATCTGACAATGTATGAAGATCTGGAACGAGATATGGCCAATCTCTATAAGCAGGGCTACATCAGTGAGAACGACTATCTTTCTTCTAAGAACAATTTAAACAGCAACATAATAAAAAAGATTTCAAATCTTATTGATTTGATTATATATAACGACGATGTTATCTCCAACTTTGTTAGAGAAGAATTTCAGGTGAATTAAATAAAGGCAGGAAAAATATGAAAAAGAAAATTAAGATAATAATCATTTGTGCAGTAAGTCTGCTTGTAATCATCATAGGACTGGTTGTCCTGAGAAGTCTGCTTGGAAAGAAAACAGAAGAAAAGGTTTTCTACACGGCAAATAAAGAAAGCTATGAAAACGTAATTGAAATTTCTGGTACTATTGCGGCTGCTCAGGAGCAGACTCTGCAGGCACTCAGCGCAGGAACTGTAACCGAGGTTTATGTAAAGGAAGGCGACCGGGTAAAAAAGGGCGACATAATTATTCAGCTGGACGATTCAGAACAGGTATATAATCTGGAAAAGCACGACTATAACACGGCTACAAAACGCCTTACTGCTTCTGAGCGTGAGCTTAAGCTTCTGGAAACCGAAAGGGCAACTCTTGTGCAGAAGGTAAATGACCGCAAGGTAATTGCTACCTTTGATGGAATTATTGCGGACCTTAAAGCTTCTGTCGGAGACTCGCTTGCCGCAAAAGATAAAATCGGAACACTTGTAAATACAGACTATCTTACAGCCGAGGTAGAAGTAACTGAAACAGATGTCTCAAAACTCAAGGTTGGACAGAAGGTTTTATTCACCTTCCCTGCCTACGGTAAAGATACAGTTACTGGTTATGTAACCGGCTGGCCGGCAATTGGTTCGGTAACAAACAGAGGTGCAACTGTAGTAAAGGTAAAGCTTAGAATAGATGATTACCCGGAACAGATCCTTCCATATTTTTCATTTACCGGAAAAATAGAAATCAGTCCTACAGAAACCTATGTTGTAGTTTCACGCTATGCGATAGGTTATGAAGACAAGGAGCCTTTCGTTGTAATTGCAAAAGGTGAACAAAAGAAAGCTGTAAAAGTTCAGCCCTACGGAAATGAATACGTAAAGGTTCTGGAAGGTCTCGAAGGCGGCGAAGTCCTATTACAGCAGACAAAGCCTAAAACCTCCGGCTCAAATCGAAACCGCAATAATAACGGCGGCAACAATAACAACAGAAGCGGCGGCGGTGCTCCTTCTGGAGGCGGTTCCCAGAGCGGCGGAGCTCCAAGACGATAAGGCAGGCAGCTTATGGAAAAGGTAGTAAGCTTACATGATGTTGTAAGAACCTACATCATGGGAGACAACGAAGTAAAGGCTTTAAGGGGAGTAAGCTTTGATATTGAACAGGGAGAATTCGTTTCCATAATGGGTCCTTCGGGCTCTGGAAAATCTACCTGTATGAATATGATTGGCTGTCTCGATCGTCCTACTTCCGGAATTGTAAAAATAAATGGCCGCGAAACTGCTAAGATGAACGAAAAAGAATTGTCTGTTCTCCGCAACCAGACTATCGGCTTTGTATTTCAGCAGTATCATCTTATTTCATCTATGAACGTAATAGAAAACGTAATGCTTCCATTAAAATACCAGAAGCTGGATCGCCGACTGCGTCACGAAAAGGCCCTGGCGGCCCTTGAGTCGGTAGGACTTGCAGAACGTATTCATCACAAGCCCCACGAGCTTTCCGGCGGCCAGAAGCAGCGTGTTGCAATTGCACGGGCAATGGTAACTCAGCCAAAGATTCTTCTGGCAGATGAACCTACCGGAGCCCTCGATACAGAAACCGGAAAACAGGTTATGGAGATGTTCCGCAAAATTAACAGCGAGAACAATACAACAATAATCATCGTTACCCACGATCCGAGAATCGGCGAATCTACAAAGCGCTGCATCCGGATTCTCGATGGTCAGATAGTAGAAGGATAATATGTTAGAAGATTTTATAAACGCATTCAAGAACTTTAAAAGCAATAAAACAAGAACCTTTCTTTCTCTCCTGGGTGTAATTATTGGTGTTGCCTCTGTAATCGTAATTACAAGCCTTGGAAGCAGCACTACAAAAAAGATTCAGGATACCTTTGGTTCAGCAGGTCTTGATGTTGTAAGCGTAAGTGCCGGTTTTATTAGCCGCCGCGGCTCTTCTTCATCTGTACAGTTTAATGAAGCGGCCAGAACAGATTTATTCGACAACGTCCGCAATATAAAAAAAATCTGGTATAAAAACTCGCTTAATGCAACTATGTCGTATGGTGAAACCTCTTCTTCGGTAAACTGCAGTGCTATAGAAACCGGCTACCTGGAAATGTACAGCTTCGAACTGGAAAAGGGAGAATTCTTTTCTGTAACAGATAACGAAGAAGGAACTCAAAAAATCATTTTGAATCATGCTACTGCCGAAAATTTTTTCCCGGCAGGTGATGCTGTAGGCCAGAATGTAATTCTTGTTGCGAGCAATACAAGCTTCTGCTTTGAAGTAATTGGTGTTCTAAAGGAGCAGTCTACTGGTATGGAAAACGGGGCCGCCTTTATTCCCCGCGGCTTTTATTCCAAAAAAATCATGCCAAATCCTGCTGCGGCAAACGTAATGGTTCAGGCAACCTCTGCAGAAATTGCTTCTACCGTAACTACTGATATAAAAAGCTATTACACCAATAAAACCGGAAATGAATATGCGGTAAACGTTATGAGCATGCAGTCGATGATTGAACAGATGAGTAAGATTACCGGAACTCTAAGCCTTCTTTTGAGCGCAATTGCCGCAATTTCACTGCTTGTTGGCGGTATTGGAATTATGAATATTATGATTGTAACGGTAACTGAAAGAAAACAGGAAATCGGAATTAGAAAAGCTCTGGGCGCAAGTCCAATGGCAATTAGACAGCAGTTTTTGATTGAATCTGCCAGTATTACGCTTTTAGGCGGAATTATGGGAATCATTGTAGGAATTGCAGTGAGTCTTGCCGTTGAATATGTTCAGTCTAACGCATTTATTGTAAATACAAATGCCTGCCTGATTGCCTTCGGCTTTTCGGTATTCGTAGGAATATTCTTTGGACTGAATCCCGCAAGCCGTGCAGCAAAGCTGGATCCGGTTGTAGCTTTAAGTGGAGAATAATCACCGTAAAATTGTAAAACCCCAAAAAAGCGGGTCCCAGCGACGGCAAAAAAATAAGTTATCCCCCCACCGTTCGCTTCCCCACGCTTGCTTCGCTCGCGTGGACGCTGACGGGGTCCCCCCTTATTCTTTTTGCCTGCGTCCCACTTTTTTGGGGTTTCCATAAATTTCCGTGATATACGAGTGGTCAAGGCACGCTTCGCTCAAGGCCTTGACTCACTCGTTTTGATGCCTGTCATTTCATTATCAGGCATCAATAACCGTCACTCATCTCGCGGTTGGCATCCTTCTTACACAGCTCGTCGTATACAAGTGAGCGCTTGCGGAGATCTTCCTTAAGGGCCTTAGGGAATGGCATGTTACGCCAGAAGATTCCGCGAACGTCCTTGTCCAGGCGCTGAACTCCGGTAGATTCCTTAGTCATCCAGAGAATGTAGTCTTCAATAAAGAATTCCTTTACATCACCCTTAAGCTTCATCTGGTCAAAGTGCTGGTAGTACTGACCGGTAAGACCTTCCTCCATCCAGTAATAAGAAGCCTTTTCCTTTGCAACCTGCCATCTTAAATCTGCAACGGCAGTAAGAACTGCAATCTTAAGGTCCTTAGGATACATTGGAACAACGATACGGCCACGGCTGGTTACGCGGTTATAGCGGTCAAAAGGCTCCCAGCAGAAGCCGCGGTCACCGTAAGTTGGAACAAGCAGAACATAAGGTACAATTCTGTTTGGAATATTTTTATGGATTCGGTGGAATACACCCGGGTCAAGGCTTTCAATCCAGCGCAGAACATCAATTACATTCTCGCGGGTGCCTGTACCACGCTCGGTACAATGGTAGAATTCGCGTGTAAAGAGAGGGAACTGATTTCCACGACGGCCAACAGTCATTTTTGCCATCTGACGCACAGTTTCGAACTCAATTTTTACAGCCTCTGTATCGTTTGTAGCGGCAGCAGCCCCGCCTCCCTGATTAATTTTATCCTGAACGTTGTCGTAGGTCTGCTTGGCTTCCTTGAACTCTTCCAGCACCTTAGAAAGCTCCTTGTCGTTTTTAGAAAGACGATGGAGTGTATCGGTAATTGAAGGCAAAAGTCTTCGCTGCTGCTCAGTATAACCGGCAAGATGATTATCAAGTCCAAGCACCGGATTATGCTTACACAACTCTTCTATATTTCGCTGAAGCTCGGTTTCAAGCATACGTCGTTCATTCTCTTTGATTCCGAGAATATTTTCTGCACTCTGCAGCTTACCAGAGTTCTTAGACTGCAGCTGCATAAGACGAGACTGTTCTGCGGAAGCGGCCTGATCCGGAGTCATATTAGCGGTCTTTACCTGCTTCTTTTCATCAGTAGCTGAGTTACCCATTCGTCCAGAAGCAATTTCCTTAAACCATTCGTCAACATACATGATTGGCTCTGCTTCACGGTTTTCTATAAAGATTCTCGAAAAATAATCCTTTTGTTCCTGTCTGAATAAAGAAGGAAGCAATACACCAAAACGAACCATCATTTTCTTTGGCATCGGAGTATCTGGATAGGCCATCTTGCCAACCATTCCCCGCAAAAGCTCCCAGTAAGAGGTTACAATCTGCTGACGGTAAACTGCACGGTCCTTAGGATCCTGACAGGTAAGATACTTGGAAAGAATCTGATGTACACGCTGAGCCGACTGATTTTCGCCGGTCAATGCAGTCTTATAATATTTTGTATCATTAAAAACATCTGAAGGTGTATCACTTGTAAATTTTTCAATAGGGGCAAATTCGGTACGGCTTAAATCTACCTCATGAATAGATCTTGTTGAAGCAGAAGCTGATGAAGAGCCTGTATTAAAATCAGCTTCACCTGCTGGACTTAGGACTTCTTCTCCCGAGGAAGCATCTCCCTCTGCATTTCCGTTTCCAGACTGAGCTAAAAGTGCCGCAATTTCCGGATCCAATCCGTCACTCATAAAACGTCTCCTAAAATTATATTATCTTTAATTATAGGGCATAAAACCCATATTCGCAATAAACATATTGCACAAAAAATCAAAATAATATAATATACCTTATCCGACGGGGAATTAGCTCAGTTGGCTTAGAGCATCGGCTTTGCAAGCCGAGGGTCAGGGGTTCGAGCCCCCTATTCTCCATAAAATCCTGAAGATTTACTCTTCAGGATTTTTTTTTATATGGAATTATATGATATAATCGTATACAAAAGTAATTAATTCCAAAGGAGTCTATTATGAAAAAAACAAGTTTATTAAGTGCAGCCCTTCTTGCTGCCGCATTGCTTTTTACCGCCTGCAGCAACGCAAGCGGTGGAGATAACGAAGGCTCTGGTTCAAACCTGCCTAAAATGGATGTTTCAGAGTATTCTGACTGTACCCAAAGTACTCAAACCTTTGAAGCAGCTGCTAACACAAACTGGGCTGTAAAGTTTGAAGGAGACAGTTCCAGCTTTTCGAGAGCCGCAGATACAACCCCACCTTTTACAATCGTAATAGATGTTGAAGCAGCTTATTCCGGCAGCGATTTTACCTTTACTTCTGCAAAGTTTACCCAGACTATGAATACGAAGGATTGTATGGATGGTGATACTTACAATTACTACAAAAATCTGTCACCAGCTAGTAAATCCATGTTTAACAGTTATTTTATGACGTCTGTTGGAAGTTCAATGCAGAATCAGGGATTTGGAACTCTCATACCAAGCGAAAGTTCAATAGATGACAATTACATAAAGCTTACCTATACACTTTCAAATTCTTATAAACAGGAATTTGAATCTGCTTTTAAACAAGGTATGCAGTCTTCAAATAAGAGTCTCAAAACAAACCCGGGTAAAAACAAATACATTGTTAACGTAAGCAACCAGTCTTACTACATGAAAAAGCTCTAGTTTTACCTGCCATTTCCGGAATAAAACGACTGTACTTAAAAGACAAAACCGTGCTCCCCAGGGGCACGTTTTTTTGTCTTCATTCCACAGGTCTGGAGTTTGTGTGATAAAAGTGGTTACGTGAGGTTCTTGTTGCCACGAGTGAAGCTCACGTACAATGAAGCAAGCAGGTCACATGGATTCAAGTTCAAAGCAGGGTAATTACGTGAGCTTTGTATTATAGTATTGAAATCTCACGTAACAGGAGTGTGTTCTTTCAATATCTGCCTGTAATTTTACGGGAGTTTTGTGAAAGCAGGCAGAAAACTCACGTAAAGGGAAACGGTAAAGTTTTAAGATAAACATATTTTACGGGTAATTCTGGAAGTCAACTGCTGTTTACACGTACGGGGTGTGAGCCGAGCCTTTAGGGGTAATTCGGGCCTTTATTGTGTGAGAGGGCAAGCCCGGTAAGTTGTAAAAAGGCTGCTTTTTCATTAAAATATAGAAGATTTTTATGTTAACGATGCGTTAGGGATTGGAGCACCGCCGCAGGCGTTCCGAAGTGACGGTGGTTGAGTGGTTCCTGAGCTTGTCGAAGGGCTTGTCGAAACCACCAGAACGAAGGAATGGAGCGAGAGCGGAAGTGCGCAAAGCCCGACCTTGGAAAATAGCAAATGCGTTAAAAAAAAATGCGAAAACTTGGAGCATTTTTTTAGCATTTACTATTTGCAAGGGAAACGCCCAAAATTGTTTTATTTTATAGGAGATTAAATATATGGCAGACACAATGCATGCATTGGAAAAGAACCCTAAATGGAAGGGTCGTCGTGGTCCTGTTGTCCTGGTTATTATGGACGGCGTTGGATATGGTAAGTATGAAGAGGGAGATGCAGTTAAGGCTTCTAAAATGAAGTACCTGGACTGGTTTACTGCTAACTGCCCTCACACTAAGCTCAAGGCTCACGGAACTGCTGTTGGTCTTCCTACTGATGCTGATATGGGTAACTCTGAGGTTGGTCACAACGCTATGGGTTGTGGCCGCGTTTTTGCTCAGGGTGCTAAGCTTGTTGGCGAATCTATTGCTTCTGGCAGCATGTTTGAAGGCGCTGTATGGAAGAAGCTTGTAAAGAATGTTCAGGACAAGGGAACTACTTTCCACCTTATAGGTCTTGTTTCTGACGGTAACGTTCACTCTCACATTGACCATCTTAAGGCTATGATTACTCAGGCTCACAAGGAAGGTGTAAAGACTCTCCGCGTTCACGCCCTTCTTGACGGACGCGATGTTCCTCCTACAAGCGCTCTTGAATATTTTGAGCCTCTCGAAAAATTCCTTGCTGACTTCAGCGATGTTGATTATCAGATTGCTTCTGGTGGTGGACGTATGTACATCACTATGGACCGCTATGGTGCTGACTGGAGCATGGTAGAGCGCGGATGGCACGCTCATGTTTTGGCTGACGGTCGTCAGTTTGCAAGCGCTACTGAAGCTATCAATACTTACCGCAAGGAAAATGCAGGACTTCTCGACCAGGATATGCACGAGTTTGTAATTGCTAAAGACGGAAAGCCTGTTGGTCCAATCGTTGACGGCGACTCTGTAATCTTCTTCAACTTCCGCGGTGACCGCTCTCTTGAAATTACTGCTGCTTTCGAAGAGGATAACTTTACTCACTTTGACCGCGTACGCCGCCCTGCTGTTGAATATGCAGGTATGATGGAATACGATGGTGATAACCACAAGCCTGCTCAGTTCCTTGTAAACCCACCAAGCATTGACCGCACAATGGGTGAATATCTTACAAAGACTGGTGTTCATCTTATGGCAATTTCTGAGACTCAGAAATATGGTCACGTTACTTACTTCTTCAACGGTAACCGCCCTGGTGAATTCGACAAGAATCTTGAAACATATATTGAAGTTCCATCTGATGTTGTTCCTTTCGAGCAGCGCCCATGGATGAAATGTGCAGAAATTACTGACAAGGTAATCGAAGCAATTGAAAGCGGAAAATATGACCACATCCGCCTTAACTACCCTAACGGCGATATGGTTGGACACACTGGCGTATTCAACGCTGTTGTATGTTCTATGGAAGGAATGGACCTTCAGCTTGGCCGCCTTAAGGCAGCTATTGAAAAGGCTGGCGGTATCCTCTGTCTTACAGCTGACCATGGTAACTCAGACGATATGTACGAGCACAAGAAGGACGGCTCTGTTGCTATGGGCGCTGACGGCGAACCAAAGCCAAAGACAAGCCACTCTTTGAACCCTGTTCCTGGCATCATCTACGACCCAGAGTACAAGGGCGAATATGAGCTCGAGCTTAACAGCGGACTTGGAATCTCTTCTTGGCCTAGCACATTGATTGAACTCATGGGCTATATACCTCCAACTGATTACGACAAATCAATGATTAACCTGAAATAATTTATACCACACGGATTCGAAATGCCTAACGGCATTTCCATAATAAAAAAAAGATTTTGCGTTAGCAAAATCCAATCCGTGTGGTAAACATTATGAAAAAGGCCGGGCATTTTTAGTGTCCGGCCTTTTTTTTATGTCATGCTGAACTTGTTTCAGCATCTTCTAGAAGATCCCGAAACACACATTCGTAGCAGGTGCGTGCGAATGTGGCGTAGCGTTCGGGATGACAGTTTTATCTATTTGCAAAGTTCTCTGTACTTCTGTGCCAGTCTCTTAGACTTAACTGCAGCGAGTCCGCAGTAGTTGCTTGGATGTTCGAAGAAGTTTGCAGGATTCTCAACGCCAAGCTTTTCGAGCTGGGCTGTGATGTCGGCGTATTCTTTTTCGTGAGTTTTGAGAACTTCGAAGAAGGTCTTTCCACTCTGCTCTGCTTCGAGGGTAATCTTTCGGATAATTTCGTGACCGTCGTTGTAGCCTGCTTCGCCAAGAAGGATATAAGCTGGTTCTGCGAGAACGCCACCCTTTACTTTTCCGCCGGCATTTTCGAGATTTCTTGCCATGCCTTCCTTATCTGCCTGGAGTCCCTTAACAACGCTGTTCATGCGGGCAACTGCCATTGTAAAGCCAGAAACATAATCTGCAATAAAGCGCTGGCTGGCGCTGTTTGTAAGGTCTCTCTGGTGCTCAGAAATCTGATCCATATAGAAAGTGATTACGCGAGGGCACATAGCCTTCCACAAAGACTTTACGTGCTCGCTGTTCCAAGGGTTTCTCTTCTGAGGCATTGTTGAGCTACCTACCTGTGTTGCAGCAAAGTACTCAAATACTTCACCAATTTCGCTGCGCTGGAGGTTTCTCAAATCATCAGCCAAGTTTGCAATAATTCCGAAGGCTACGTTCATCTCAAGCAGGAGGCGGAGAACGTATTCAGGTTCAACAAGCTGATTTGAATATTCAGATGGTGTGAGTCCCAGGAACTCTGTGTATGTGCGTTCAAGCTCTTCAGGATCCTTTACAATCATAGAAGGTCCATTGTAACTTCCAACAGGGCCGGCAAGTTTACCAACCAGCTGATTGCTCAACTCTTCAATTCGCAAAATAGACTTTCCAAGGCGGCTAACAAATTCAGCAATGCTCCATCCGAATGTAATAGGAACAGCGTGCTGTCCGTGTGTACGACCAACCTGTGGTGTAGCGCATTCACGCTCAGCAATATCACAAAGATAATTTTCAAGCTTTTTAAGTTCTGGAAGCACAACATTCTGAGTAACGTCGCGCATACGGCAGCTGAGGGCTGTATCAAGAATATCAACCGAGGTAGCACCAAGGTGAATAAGAGGTCCAATCTCTGAATCAACCTTAGTCTTCATTACGTTTACAAGGGCACGGATATTGTGCTTTGTTTTTTCTTCTTCTGTGTAAACTTCCTGAGGGTCGATATTTGCGGCAACGTCGTCGAGCTTTTTAGCTACATCATCAGTCAACTTGCCGCGCAATTTAAGGTGAGCTTTTACAAGAGCTGCTTCACATTTAGCGCAGGAACGGATAGAAGCTTCTTCTGAAATATACTTAGAAAGGCCGGCAAATGCATCGGCTTCCGACAAAGAGTATCTGTGATCGATACA
>CAMNGG010000387.1 GCA_946537975.1 uncultured Treponema sp.
TTGCTGAATTTCTTGAAGAAGGAGGCGACAAGGCCCTTTCTGCCGTAAAAGCAGTGTGCCTAGCCCTGACAACAGCCGCTAAGGATGATAATTCAATTCCGGCTGTTGGTGCGGGTGGAATCATGATTGACGGGGACAAGGTTCTTTTTGCACCTCAAGCCCTCTTCTGCTATGCCGTAAACACCCTTCCAGCCGAAGAAGCACTTAACATGCAGCATGGCTATGTAAACGAAACAATAAGCGGCCTCCCATCCATCTGCTTTGAAAGAGCAGCCATCATATATAAGCTGCTTTCAAAAAGGCTGCCATTTACAGCCTGCGATTCAATTGCCCGCAACGCAGACATTTTTGACCACAACTTTCTTCCAATAGAATACTGTCTGAATGGAATAGACACAGAGCTTGCAGAAAGCATTGATAATTCCCTTAAGTTGAATTCCACAGCCGTAAATGTACCGGGCAAAAAGAAAAAGGGAAAAGCAAGCGAAGACCTTTTGCCAGAGGCAGACTTTCCGCTCGAAAAGCTGAATCAGGCCTTTGAGCTTAGTCAGACCAGCAGCAATGACAAAGCTTTTGAAGAAAAGGTTGCTGCCTATCAAAAGTCTCAGAATTCAAAAATCGGAGCAAAAAGAAAAATCAAGAGAAACTCAACTACCCTGATAGTTATTTTTGCAATAATTGCCGTAATAATAATTGCCGGAATCAATACGGCAAAAACCAGAGGCGAAGACTATTCTTCTGTCGGTCTTACATCTACAGAAACAATCAGAGCCTTTATGAATGCCACAAATGAAAAAGACACCATGCTGCTTTCTGATTTTGGAACAGGCAAGGCTGCCGGTAACTACGGCGATATGGTGAGCAGAATTTATGTCGTTCATAAACAGCGTCTTTCCATGGGTGCTGACAATGGCTTTGCCTACCCTTCAAACTGGCTTTTTTATATTACTGATGATGCAAAATATGCCCGCTCCGGAGTCTATGGCGTTACAAATCTGAAAATTGACGGCAAGGCTGAATCGCTGGCCGTAGAACTGCATAAGAAAAATGAAAAGATTCCTCCTCTAACAAAAGAAGGAAATATCAGCCTGGAAAATGGCAGCACTTCCGTTCACAAGATTGAATACTATCTGATTTATACTGAAGGTGAAAATGCTGATTATATGGTAGACAAAATTGTTTCTACCATTACCCTGACCTTCAAGAAAAACCGCTGGGTAATAACAGATATGGTTGAAGATAAAATAACTCCTCTCAATGTAGACTGCTCAAAATTCAAAAAAGATTATTTTGAACAGCTTGAAAAAACTGAGGGTGATGTCATGAAAGCTACAGATAATCTGCGTTCAAAATATGAATGGCTGCCTGAAAAGGATGCAATGCAGAGAGAAAAAGAGCAGATTGAATATTATTTGACACATCCATATGCATCACTAGGATTTTAGATTTCTTCGCTATACTCGCAATGACATAAAATATTGATGATATGGTAATACCGGTATTCCACCTTGACATTTCTCACACTTTTGTCATAATAGAACACGAGGTTAATTTATGGAATACAATGTTGAAAAACAGCACGCAAAAGGTAAGCTTCATGCAATTGAACGCATTAATGCACTTTGCGACAAAGGTACATTCGTAGAGACTTATCAGGGTGTAAAACATAACTGCACCAGCTTTGGAATGGATAAAAAAGATATTCCTTATGATGGCGTAATCACAGGCTTTGGAAAAATAAACGGACGCAAGGTTGCTGTATATGCACAGGACTTTACTATTCAGGGTGGTTCTCTTGGCCACATGCACGGACGCAAGATTGCAGACCTTACAAAAATGGCAATTGATGCCCGCTGTCCAGTAATCGGAATTAACGATTCGGGTGGAGCCCGCATTCAGGAAGGTGTAGAAGCCCTGGGCGGATACGGTAACGTATTCAATCAGAACGTTCGCGCTTCCGGTGCCATTCCTCAGATTTCTATCATTGCCGGACCTTGTGCCGGTGGTGCCGTATACTCACCTGGAATCACAGACTTTATTTTTACAGTTGATAAGGTAACTCAGATGTTCATTACAGGACCTAAGGTTGTTAAGTCTGTAATGTTTATGGATATTTCTGCAGAAGATCTTGGTGGCGCTAACATTCACGCACAGAAGTCCGGTGTTTCACATTTCCGCTGCGAATCAGAAAACGAATGTTACGAAACAGTTCGCCGTCTTTTGGACTACATTCCACACTACTTCGGTGACAAAATTGAGCCGAACGAAAAGTTCAAGTTTGATGAGAAAAAGGCCGCAAAGAAAATCAGAGAAATCATGCCGGAAAATCCACGTCAGGGTTATGACGTTCGCGAAGTAATAAACTGCGTAATCGACGAAGATTCTTTCCTCGAAATCATGAAGGAATTTGCAATCAACTGTGTTGTTGGATTTGGTAAGATTGAAGGCCGTACAGTCGGCATCATCGCTAACAATCCTAAGGGATTGGGTGGCGTTCTCGACTGCGATGCTTCTGATAAGATTGCACGCTTTATCCGCTACTGCGACAGCTTTGATATCCCACTTCTTACTTTTGTTGATGTTCCAGGCTTCATTCCAGGTCCTCAGGAAGAACAGAAAGGTATTATCCGCCACGGTGCAAAAGTTATTTATGCATACAGTGAAGCTACAGTTCCAAAATTGACAGTAATTCTTCGCAAGGCTTATGGTGGCGCTTACATTGCTATGTGTTCTAAACACCTTGGTGCAGACTTTGTTTACGCTTGGCCAAAGGCAGAAATTGCTGTAATGGGTGCAGAAGGTGCTATAGAGATTCTTTATGCTAAGGAATTGAAAGATCCTAACAAGGCTGCAGAAGTTCAGGCTGCTTCAGAAAAATATAAGAATGAAATCATGACTCCTTATATTGCTGCAGAACGCGGCTATATTACTGAAATCATTCAGCCGGAAGATACACGTAAGCGAATTGTTGCAAGTTTCGACTTCCTGGAAACAAAGATTTTCACAAACAAGCCGCTTAAGAAGCACGGAAATATTCCGCTGTAATCAAGATAGTGTCATGCTCGGGCTTGACCCGGGCATCTATATGTCACTGTCCTTTATAGATCCCCCGGTCAAGTGAAGTGCACCCCAATTATTGGACACTTTAACTAGGCTAATTTTAAGGACTGATTTCTGAATTGTAAAGGGGTCAGTCCTTTTAATTTAACCTTTATCCTCTTTTCGTTGTACCATGATAAATATTCAATCAACTCCTTTTTGAAATGTTCAACAGATTCAAACTCCTGTAAATATAAAAGCTCAGATTTTAATAATCCAAAAAAGTTTTCCATTACCGAATTATCAAGACAGTTGCCTTTTCGCGACATACTCTGCCTGATTCCTTTTTCTTTCAAACGTCTCTGATAATCATACATCTGGTACTGCCAGCCCTGATCAGAATGCAGAATCAGATTTGTTCCATCAGGAATTTTCTTGAATGCCTTTTCAAGCATATCAACTGTCTGAGCATAGTTCGGACTTTCAGAAAGATTCCAGCTGATTAGTGACTGATCATGTAAATCAAGAATTGGAGACAGATAAAGCTTTGTTCCAAACAGATTAAACTGTGTAACATCAGTAACCCATTTTTCATTCGATTTTGTTGTACTGAAATCTCGCTGCAAAAGATTAGGTGCAACTTTGCCTATCTGACCTTTATAGGAATTATATTTGTGCTGACGAACTTTACAGACAATGTGTTCTTCATGCATCAGTTTCTGAATAAGCTTATGATTAGTTGTCAAACCTTTGTTTCTGAACTCCAAAGTGATTCTTCTGTAGCCATAACGTCCTTTATTTGCATGATATATCTGCTGAATAAGTTCACGTTCTTTTTTATGATTGTCCTGCTTTGGATGAGCTTCTGAGTAATAAAATGAACTTCTTGGTAAACCTGTAAGTTTTGTTAAATCTGAAACATTGTATTTTGACCTTAGTTCTCTGACAGCTTCAACTTTTCTCTGTCTTTTTTCTGCTGCTGTTTCTTTTTCTCGTCTTCCTGAACTAAGGCCAGATATTTTTTTAGGTATTCATTCTCCATTCGAAGATATGCCAGTTCTTC
>CAMNGG010000388.1 GCA_946537975.1 uncultured Treponema sp.
CATTGGAAGGGCATAATAAGTTACATTGTAGTTTTTGCCGTCTGAGGCAGTTGTCAAGTAATCCTTGACAACTGAACTTTCTTCCAGTTCCTTTTCCTTTAGTATATTAAGAATATGCAAACTGATATTCTGTTTTGAGGTGTCAAAAAGCAATGACATCTGCTGCTGGTTCATCCAGATAACGCCGTCTTTTGAGTAAAGCTTTACATCTACCTTGCCGTCGTCTGTATTATAGATTATGAGTTCGTCTTCCATGGTCTCTCCTATTTTACAAACTTAAGGCTTGCAAGCTGCTTCTGGATTTCTTCTTCCAGCTCATGGCTTTCCTTGAACATGGCAGTAAGTTCTTCTGTATCAGTCTTCATCTGTGCGTTGAATTCTTCTTCGCTGATGTCCACATACTCAATCTTGATGTCAAAATACTGGCCTGCGCTAAGCATGTAGCCTTTTTCTTTTATTTGCTCGTAGGTTACGGCTACGCTAAAATCTTCTACGGCTTCTTTATTGCGGAAGGTCTTTACAATCTTTTCAACTTCTTCTGGTCGCAGACGGCGTTTCTGATTGTTTCCTTCCTTGTATTCTTCTCCAAGTTTTGAGGCATCAATCAGAATTACTTTGTCGTCATCAGTTTTTTCTGAGCGGTCAAAAAAGAGGACGCTTACGTTTGTTCCTGTTGTGGCAAAAACATTGCTTGGCATGCTTACCACACCAAAAATAATGTGGTCATCCACAATTCGTTGTAGAATCTTTTTTTCAACGCCGGACTTTGCTGTAATGAATCCTGTGGGAACAACAATTGCGCCCCGGCCCGTGCTTTTTAGGGAGTTGATTACATGCTGAATAAAACAGGTGTAGATTGCCATTTTCGGCTTGTTTGGATCTACAGTCTTTACTTTATTCGGAACCCCTGCCCAGAAGCGAACTCCGTCACTTGCAAGTTTTTCCTGATACTCAGGGAAGTCTAATTTAAAAGGAGGATTTGAGACTACAAAATCAAACTTTTTTAAGGTGCCATCATTTTCTTTGTGGAATGGTTCAAGAAGAGTATTTCCCTGAACGATATTCGGAAGGCTTCCAACAAGATTATTAAGGATAAGATTAAGCCGGAGCATTTCGCTTGATTTGTCTGAAATGTCCTGGCTGTAAATAGAACAGCGGTCTTCCCCGATCTGGTGGGCAAGAGCCATGAGTAAAGTTCCAGTTCCTGCAGACGGGTCATAGCATGTGGCACCTTTGTATTCCTTGTTATCTTCAAGTAGAAGCATTGCCATTACTGTTGCGATTTCACGCGGGGTATAATATTCAGCATATTTTCCGCCACCAGCATTGTTATAATCTTTAATCAAATACTGGAAGATTCCGCTGAAGAAGTCATACTTTTCATTAAATACAGATTCAAAGTTAAAGCTTGCAACTGCACTCATAAGAGAACGGGCAAAGTTGTCTCGCTTTGTTGTATCTTTTACTTCTGTTGTGATAGCAGAGAAAATCTGTACTTTTGTTTTTCCTGAAGTGGTTACAGAGAAAGTTTCTGAGTTAAGACTTGAAATCTCAATAAGTGTGGAATCAAGCAAAGTTGAAAAGTCACCATTTCCAGAAGCATTATAAAGATGCGCTAAAGTTTGATGCGGTTTTAAGCGAGGTACATTTCCTGGGAGATAAGTAAATAAATCTTCTACTTCTTCTTCGCTAAATGTATCATATTCAGCATCCCATTTTGGAGCTTTTGAAAGCCTTGATTTATACGGGCTGTCTATATGTTTTGCTTCATAGCCAAATTTGTCATTAAAGAATTTATAAAGAAAGATTTCTGTAATAATGCGATATTCACTTCCGCCGTTTGCAAGACCGTATTCTCCGGTTGTTGTTTTTAATGAATCAATAAGGGCAATTGTTTTTGAATTTAGCCCGGAATTCGGAGTTCTGATATCGGAGTCAAGTTTGGATTGAGGGGTTTTAAGTTCGTAATTTTTCATTTCTTTTCTTCCTTTTGATGTTTTGTTATGCTGACAAGTATTTTTATAAGCTCTTCATTTTCAGCATAAAGGGTTTTATAGTAAGCTTCATCCAAATAATCGCTTTCATGAAGCAGTTCCAACCAATAGGCAGTTTCGTCAGCTTCTTTTAGTGAAATATTTAGCTTTGCATAAAAATCCGCCTTGCTTTGCCCCCTGCCAGCCTCTCTTGCATTAGCACCAATGCTTGTTCCGCTCCTGAGAATCTGCTTAGAAATAACATACTCTTTTTTTTCGTTAGTCAGATACTTGTAGAGAACAATAATTTTCAAAGCAAACGCCTTACTCTTTTCACAGATTATGCTTCGTTCCATAAATCACTCCCAATTCCGCCCTCCTACCTCCGAACTCCTACCTCCGAACTCCGCACTATAATTCCTTGTACTGATGAATATATTCATTTGATATTAAGTTTGTTAAATATTTTTTGTCATCGATTGCTGCCTGAATCCCAAGTGCAAAAAGTTTTTTGCTTACATTGCTCATAACATCCTGCTTAAACTTTGCTTCACTGCTTGGTTGAACAATATGTGGATTCAAATCAACGTAACTATCGATAAGGCATTTCATTTCATAAAGATTTTCGCACAAGGTCATCTCATTAGATGAGATTATTGGTTTAGCACGAGTAATGTTTTCTTCCTGAATACGTTTTTGAATACGAACAAATTTTTCGTCATTGTTGTATTTCTTTTTAAGCATATTGTTTCTGGCATTGATCTCTTTAATTTTTGCCATTACTTCGTCCATGTAATGTACTTCTTCTTTTGCTTCTTTTACATTTGCAGGAACAAAGCCTTTTTTACGGAAGAAAGAACGGAATTCATCTGCGAGAATTACATACTTTTCTTCTTTCTGGTCGAAGTTACCTTCAAACTCACGCTGTACTCTTTCGAACTTTTCTTTAAGGTCATTGATTACAATGGCAAGTTCTTCTGGAACTCCTTTTATAAAGCTGAAGTCAATTTCACTTAAAGCAAGGTTAATGATTCCACTGACATCATCTTTATGGTCATTTCCTTCCAGCATATTAATGCGTTCAATTCGATGATTTACTTCTGTGATTAAAGTTGGAATTGTGCCAGGAAGCATATTGCGGACTTTTTCAGATAGTTCAGAATCTCCACTGGAACGAATTCTATTTATAAGAGATTTTGCATCATCAAGAGTTGTGCGAAGTTCGTACAAAACATTTTTGTCTTCAATACTGTCCAGTTGAATCCGGAACTCTTCTTGATTTGAAACATCATAGTACCAGAGAACATTTTTGATTTTCTGGACTTTCTGATTGATTTCTTCTTCACTCTCTATTACTGCAGTTCCAACTGGAAGTTCTTCGCCAGTTTCTGCAGCATCGTTTGTACGGTTCAGTTCTTTTAAGTAGCGGTCATTTGTTGAGTCGAAATTTTCTTTTATATCAACAAAATCCACGACGTAACCGTATTTAAAATCTTTATATGGTCGGTTTACACGAGTAAGTGCCTGAAGCAAATCATGCCCATCTAGTTTTCGGCCAAGATACAACTTCTTAAGACGTGGAGCATCAAAACCTGTAAGAAGCATTTGATTTACAATAATTACATCTATTGTCTGTTTCTTTTTGAATTCTTCGATGTATTCTTTTCGTTCTTCTTTATCCCCTTCATCATGAAGAATCAAAGTTGCAAGTAATGGTTTTTCGATTTTTGGAGCTTTCATAGGATCGTAAGTTCCGGCAAGATTCATTTCCTTATATTTTTTTGCAACATCATATCGCTCACACCAAAGCTCATAGAATTTTCTTGCCTGCTGGTTTGTCTTGCAAACAACCATCGCAGCAACAGTATCATCTGCTTTTTCGATTCTGAACTTACGGATATCATCAATAATATAATCAATGAGGGCATTCAGATATTTTTCATGCTCTATAATTTTATCTCTATCAATATCAGATTTTTTAACTTCAACATTTCCAGCTAGTTCATCAAGAATCGCTGTAAGTTTTTCCTTGTAAACTGTCTGAATAGGTTCACGCATAAGTTTAAGTGTGTAACCATCTGCGATTGATTTGTCGTAATAATATGTATCAATATAATCGCCAAATACACGCCAGCTTTCTCGTTCTTCATGAAGAAGAGGTGTTCCTGTCATTGCAATTTTTATGGCATCTTTATCTGCTTCCAAAAGATTTGCAAGGAATGAGCCTTCTGGATTGTATCCACGATGAGCTTCATCAATAAAGAAAATGCGCTGTAGTTTTGTGTTATATGAGTTTTCAATATTTACTGGAGTATGGTCTTCCTTAAACTTCTGAATATTTACGACCATTATTTCCAAAGCACCTTCTTTATTCTCTACAAGGTTGTTGCTTCGGAAATCTGCCATAAGTTCATCACGACTTGAAGCGGAACGAACATTAAGTCCACGACTTGCAAACTCATCTATTGCCTGTTCCATAAGGGCAATACGGTCTACGATGAAATAGAACTTTACAGCAATATTTTTATTAGCAAAGTAGTCTGTCAGACTTTTTACAGAGTAATAAGCAAGAGCTGTTTTACCAGAACCTTGTGTATGCCAGATGATTCCACTTTTTATTCTTTTGTCCAAAGCTCTGCGGATTGCAAGAGAAGCAAACATCTGCTGATATCGCATAATGTGTTTTTGAAGCTCTGTTGTTTTTTCACCATTTTCAAGTTCGATGGTTCTTTCTACATAAGCAAAACCATAGCGAAGCAGGAAAAGAATTCGTTCTTTACATAACATAGATGTAAGGACACGGTTTGTTGGAGTATCAATTTTACAGTTGGTAGTAAACTCTGGAAGGGAAGGAAGAGCCTGACAGTTTCTGTGGCGACATACTTTTTTTACAATGTCATCAGTAATCTGTTCATAAGGATATTTTGCGACAAAGTTTTTATCCTGTTCACGAAAAACATTATAAAATGCTTTTTCTTTCGCTATACAACAATAGAAGGCTCCCTGGACTGGTACACGGTTGTTGTTATCATATTCCTGATTATTAGAATAAATCATCAACTGTGTGATGTTAAAAAATCTTCTGAAAGCTTTATTCTTAAAACGAGTATTTGTTCTATCGAACTCAGCCTTCATTCCTTCGTGATTATTAGGTTTCTTTACTTCGATAAAAGCAAGTGGAAGTCCGTTTATAAAACAGGTTATGTCTGGACGGAAATTATCTTTTGTATCTTCATTTTCACATGTAAACTCAGTCGTTACATGCCACGTGTTGTTCTCTGGATTTTCAAAATCAACCAAACGAATACCAGATTTTGTTGAGAGGTAAGAATAAAACTCTTTTCCAAGGTCTTCATTATTAAGACAGCCAATAAGTTTAGTGAGATAGTTTTTACAGTCTTGTTCTGAAAGTGATGGATTTAGTTTAGCAAGCTGAGAAAGAAAAATGTCTGTAAGAATATTTGTGCTATGGTCATATTTTTTTATTTTATCAAGATATGTATAACCAAGCTTACAAAGGTGTAAAGCTGCCGGGACCTGTACGCGGGTATTTTCATTGAAATCTGAAGACATTTTAAAACTACCTTTTGTCTATTATAGCACGTTTTCATGATTTCGGGAAGGTGAATGTCTTTATATTCAAGATAATTACAATTAATCAAAAGATAGCAATAATCATAAAACGAAAGAACAATTGTATTGATATTTATGAAATATTCATTTTGTATTAGTTCTTCAAACATAATTTTCCTAACTTTTGTCGTAAAAGTGTATTCAAATTGTTCCTTGTTTGAGCTTTCAGGATTTTCAAATTTTTCATCCGCAAAGGCTTCTTTTGAAAAATCAAAATGATTAAAACTATTGGTAAACATATTTGTTAAATTATTCTGTATGAAAAAGTTTTGAACTATTTGTGCCATATTCTCATTTGTTGAATTATAAAAAAGCTGTACCAGTTTTATATAATTTAATAAGGATTCTGAGGCTGCAGTTCTTAAAACTTCTTTTATTGTAAGTGGATTACTCTTTTCCTGCTTTAGCATATTTGATTCATATAATGTGTAATCTATAAAATCCGGTATATTAATTTTTTCACCATTTTCTAAATTCAGAGTTCCAACAATATGATATTCAGTGAAATCAGGAAAAACCCGGAAAAACTGCCAAAGGCAAGTAAATATGTAAAAACAGAGATTGTATTTTATGTATAAAAATTTATGCCATGTACCTTTAATTTCTTTTAGAGGAAGCTTTATATTTGAGAAAGAATCAGAAATTTCTTTAGAATATTCTTCAAAGTCTGTGGATAAAACTTTTTGTACTTTTTCACTTAGGGCTTCATATCTGCTATTTTAGTGGTCATAAAATAAAACTGTTGCGTCAATTTTAGTGACGCTATTTTTTCAGTTGGATTATTAAGCAAATAAATCATTTTTTTCTCCATTTCATAAAAATGTACATTATTTAGAGTATACCACGACAAAAGTGTCAAATAACGACACTATATAAATTTAATAACATTCATCATCATTCAGAAAAATTTATCTGAAATACATTGAACGCAACTTTGCGTTTAAAAGATTTCCAAAATCTCTCTTCTTTCAATTGTTTTGAAAGATGTTTTAAGCAAATTAAAAAAGGCTTTCAAAACCGACAAAGCAGAATTGAAAGCCTTTGAAGTTTAATCCTTTATTTTGTAATTTGCATACTTTCCTTTTTGGTTAGGAACAAGTTTTCCTTCAGCAAGTAACTTTTTAATTTGTGAATAAGCCTGGTCACTTGTAAGCTTTAGTAAATCCATTACATCTTCTTTTGTAATTATTCCATCCTGCTGCTTAGCAAGTTTAAGAATCAGTTCTGGATAGCGAACTGCATCGATGTCCGTCTGCCTAACATATTTTGCACTTTCGTTATTCTGCTTATAAACTTTTGCACTCAGAATGTAAGAACGATGAGTTCCATTTCCAATTGCTTCTATAAGTCCGGCTTCAACAAGATTTTCTATTGTGGTAATTGTACGGGTTTTATTAATATGGACAACTTCACTTAATCTTTCCATATTTACTCTGCGTTCACTGCGAATGGTGGAAAGAATCATCAGCGCATTTATTGAAAGAGGGCGGTCTCTTCTGTTCTGTTCATCTGCAATCATTTTTGTAAACTGCATATCAGGATTTGCTCGTGGAACAAAAAGTTTAACTATAGATGATGTACTTTCTGAATAATCAGGCCAAGGTCGACCGTAAAGAATTGAACCTTCGTATATTCTATCGATACCACGTCCGGTTTTTTCAACCATGCCAGTACGTTTTAATACATCCGATAAACAAGGGTTTCTGCCATGAGGTTCAACGGAAATTAGGTTTTCTGCATTTACACCTTCGATGAATCCACCTTGGCTAGAAATTGTCATTCCTTCATCATCGATTAAAACTCTGACTTGGCCTAACTGTGTATAATCACGATGACCAAAAGCATTTAATAAACCTTCGCGGAATGCTGCAAGGGTGAACTCTGGAACAGGAATCCGGAAAAGACCGTACTCCATTTCTTTCTCAGGATTCCAGGCTGTAAAGTAAGTTGAAAATCTTTCAAACAGCTTTCCTAATGGTTCGTTTGAAGTTTCGTTTATTTTTACATTTGTTCCCGATAAGACTTGAAATGATGCTCTGTGGGTTGGCATAAAGCGTTTTAAACTTTCAGTTTTTCCAAGGAAAAGTAATCCTGTTACAGTTGGCATTTTTTTTCCATTTTCTTCTGCAACAAAGTGAAGGGCTTTATAAAAGTCTTCCTTATTCAATTCAAGCAAAGATTTATCACTTCCAGGGTTATTTTTAATAATACTTCTCAGGTGCTCAAATTCCAGAATATCTAAATCTTCTTCTGTTGCACCGTCAACTGGCTGTGCAGAAAAATCAAGAAGACTTAATTCTGATAATCGGCTTGGAATTTCATATGGGAACAAGGGGACTGCTTCAGGAGAACCGTCAAATTTTAATCTGCGACGTAAGGTTTTTCCGCTTGAAGTTGCTGTAACTGTTCTTGCTTTTGGAACTTCAATTTGGAGTATATCTATTTTCTCTTCAGTTATAACTTCAGCCCTTGTTGAAATTGACGGAACCGTGCTGTTTGCAATTAGAGCCATTACACCAATAGAATCTTTATGCTGTTTTGTAAGTCCAGTTATATCTCCATTGTCTTCAACTCCAACATAAATTATACCGCCTTCAGCATTAGCCATCCCAACTACAGCTTCAATTAATTCAGAGTCTGGTAATCCATTTTTTTCCTTTGTATCTGATTTAAACTCAGTAAAAAGGTCTTCTTTTACAGGTATTGTTCTCATACTATTTCCCTTTTAATTCGATTATAATACGTTTTAACTCGGTTTGTCGAGTTAAAATAAAAATCTAACTCAGTTTACCGAGTTAAACCGAGTTAGATCCCGAGTTAGAATTAAGCAATTCCAAATCTCTGAGAGATTCTCGCTACATCTTCTTCAGAAAGATTTAATTCTCCAAGTTCCAGCTTAGCAATCCGCTTATCCTTTAGAATCTGTCCTTTCTTCAGGCCTTTTTCAAGTTCTGACAAAACAAACAAAACACCGAGCTTAAAAGAATCAGAATTGATGCCTTTGCCAGTATTAGAAGATTTTTCATCAGCAACTTCTTAGATAACTCCGGCCTTCTTTTTGGCTTCCGCAGTCTTGATCAATTCATGAGTCTTATTGATGGAAATACTTCCGTTTTGAATCTTCTCCAAAAGTGAAGTATCCGCCTTCTTTGCAATCTCGCGCATCTTGCAAACCTGGCGGGCTGACTTATTAAGCTGTCGTCCTATTGCTTCATCTGAAGACCCTTGAGCATTAGGATTTGAACGTCTGATTTCATCGAGTTTCAAAAACTCAGCAAAATACTCACCATCTGTCAAACGTCTGGAGTTCAACTGCATCTTGTATTCATATTCAATAGTTTCATCACGACTATCAAACTTCTTCACAATAACAGGAACCTTTTCGAGCCCCGCTTTCTTTGCCGCCATACGAACGGTCAAGACACGCTGCACTTAAAGTCTTGACTCGTCCGTTTGACAGGTGTCCATAATTGTACACCTGTCATAAAACGACTGTGCCCATCGACAATGATATAAGCCTCAGTTACGATAATCGGTCTGGACTTATCAAATCCATTGGTCCGCATATCATTCGCAATTTCAGCAACCTTATCATTTTCCTGCTGGAATACATTCTTGAAGTCCCTGTCAAAACGAAGTTGTGAAACTTCCACCATCTTAATTTTTGCATTGTCTTTATCGTTAGCCTTTTTTGTCGTATTCCCAAATAACCTCATATCTAAATCCTCATAAATCTACATGTTTGCAACCATTTTGAAATTCTTGAATTCTACAGGTTCATTTGTGCTTTCATTTTTGAAAACTTCCTTGATGGCTTCCTTTGCGATTGCCAGTGTCTTTTCCTGCTCAAGGAGCTTTCCGTAATGGTCCAGCATTGCTGTTGTTTTGTGGCCGCTTAATGCCATTACAACACGCTTATCTGGAATAACATCAAGCATACGTGAACAGAAGAAGTGTCTCCATGAGTGGAAGCAGATTTCCTTTGGATTTGGATATTTCATAAGAGTCAAAGCTCTTTTAAGATATTTATTCCACTGTTTTGAACATGCAGGTTTTGTCGGATCCATACCAAAGAAGATAAAACTTTCATCACCATCAAAATACGGATTCATCTATACCTGAATCATAAGCCCTTCTCTAAGTTCATCAGAAATAGGAATAGGGATATCTCTTTCTTCACCATTCTTACAGCTTTTTAATCCCATGTATTTACACCAGGACTTCCAACGTGGATGCCGTCCAGCTGAATATCTTTTACGCGAAGGGCCGCAATTTCTCCGGCACGCATGCCTATGTGCATAGCAACTCTGTTTGCAACTCTTGCTGCATCATTATCCCAGTAGTCGCCGTGGAAAAGATTCTCTGCTTCATCCATTGTCAGAATATGTCTTTCCTGAGATTTTGTAGTCTTTCTACGAAGACCTTCATAGCAAATGTTTTCGGTGTATCCTTCGTTGAAGGCCCATTTAAGAGGAATTGTGATTGAATCAATAATTCCGTTGATTGTCTTTGGGGCAAGAGTCTGAATTCTTTTTTCTGCCAGAACAGATTTCAGATCATCCTTTGTGATTTCGCCAATGTACTTTCCTTTGAGGGCAGGGAGCCTGTAAAGGCGGACTCGGCTATCGCAGGTTTTGCAGTATGACATTGAAATGATTTTTCCTGTTTCTGCAGCCATTGATTTTACATAGGGAGATTCTTCATAGCTCCAGAAGGTTTCAAGAATATCATCAATCAGGATGCTTTCTTTTGTTTTTGGACGGATAGCAGAGATGATAATTTTTCTGTCCTTAAGAATCTTGATGATTTTGCAGATATCTTCTTCTTCAAAATCATAAGTTTTTAGATTGTTGAATAAAGCAAGCTTGTCCATGTTCAACTTGCTTTCGGATGGTTTTGCACTGTTGATTCGTTCAGGAATATTGCCGTTTACAAGCCATTCCATTGCAATCTTATCTGCTGAACTTCCCAAAAACAAAAAAAGGCCTGTTCAAATGAACAAGCCTAATGTATAGCTGGGGCAGGACTCGAACCTGCGGCC